>NZ_JFGV01000005.1:0-118111 GCF_000612035.1 Photorhabdus aegyptia
TGACGTTGTTTTATTTCAAACTGGCGATCGTTAATTTCTATCGTGCCTTGTTTTTTCAGTATTGCGGCACGGGCCACGGGAGGCAGGCAATTTATCGGGTATTCAAATGATTTTGAACCTGAGCGTGTGCGACGCTTCTCGCCTGCCAGCTTATCCAGATTTGCACGAATGTTATGTTGCATGCTGGGAAAGCCAGGCAAACCAATACACTCTTTAGCAGTAACCCAAATATCCATCAGTTCACACTCCCAAAATGAAGAGGATTGCTCCCGTAATTATTCTTTTGCATGGTTATAGCGACTCGGCCAGATAACTGAGGGGTCAACCCCAATTGCCTGGGCAATCAATCTTTCTCCCTTGGGCCAAGGGCGAACTAGCGCATTACGTAAAGTATCCTTAGCCAAACCAGCGCTGACAGACAATGCGCGTAGATTTGTGCCGCGTTTTTCTAATGCCGCGCGGATATCTGCGCGATGCCAATCTGCTTGCTTGCTTGTCTGCATTGTGAAATCCTTATAGGTTTATCGGCGCGGATAATCGCTATTGATTATCGGTGTGAGTATGAATATAAGGCATAAAAAACCGAATGTAAAGCCAAGTTCGGTTTTTTATGCAAATTGGTTTTTATAGAGCTTTTTCAGGGGGAACAGTTCAATGGTCGGCTCTTACAAAGAAAAAACTGACGATAAAGAGAATAAACTGAATCGGATTATTCCAGATGAGCGAATAATCCGTTTTGGTGAGCGTTTACGTGAAGCTATGAAAGGAGAGTCGAACAATTCATTTGCAAAGCGTTGCGGCATGTCCGAAAGGGTAATTAGGAATTATTTAGATGGTTCAACGTATCCATCAATTGACAGATTGGCTGTTCTTGCCAAGGCAAGTAACACCTCATTGGAGTGGTTAGCAACAGGACAAGATAATTCGATTAAAAATACCGATTCGGTTTTATGTACGAAGCGTAATGAGCAATCATCTCCTTCGCCAAAACAACAGCAGGCATGGTCTGAGATTTTAGAAAGAATGACTCCAGAAGAAAGAGAATCAATTATTGACAGGGTTTTCAGACAAGGCATTAGCACACTACTAGTACCTCCCCAGACAAGTACTCAACAACAAGAATCGCAATTTCCTTGGCCGGAAGATCTGCCTACTAAACTGGGGGTGTCTAACCACTCATTGGCGTTTGCTCAACTGTATGCATCTTTAACTGATGAACAACGACAGAGATTTTTGGAGTCTATCAATGACAAAGAACACATCCCGGCAAACCACAACAAGATGAGCAGCAAAGCAGGTTAACATGGGCTAAAGTAGCCTATGTTTTAAAACGTATTTAAAGATGTTTTAAATGGCTGATAGGGCGTATCCTGGTTTTATTAAAATAAGTGGCGCAAAAGCAACAATCACAAAAATTTTCTCATCTTAGTTAGTCTGCCCGTTAGGGCAGGAATAAACTTATCACACTCACTCAACACCGCACCAGCGCTGAATTTACACCCGTGAATTCCCGTTTATTTTGACCAATTCCCTATTCTTTTTGTTTCTCATTACTTGTGGTTCAATACACCGGGAGGCATCCTTGTAACCAATGCCGCTGCGCACCTCGATCGCCTGACTACGGTCATGGACCATCTTTGGAAAGTCGCCGATCCAGAAGAAGTAATTGATTCTCCCTGAGCCGGTAGAGCCAGAATGGGTGCGGTAAATATATTGACTGTCGAAGTCGATCTGATTCTTGCGCAGATCTAGGGTTTTGATCACAGCCCCGGGCAGGGGTACCAGCACTTTCTTCTCGTTGTCATACCGATAGCCATTGCCTTTGTAGGCATCGTCGAGCGTGTTGAAGTAACGGCCTACTGCCTTGGCATCCTCGGCGACCGCGCCAAAGGCTTGCGCCAGTGCCGTAAAGCCTACCGCCAGCCCGCCAAGGATCACGCCAGCCCCACCGAGTACCGCCCCAGCTGTCGAAGCGCCCATCAACCCGGCGCCCACTCCGGCGGTACCGGTGACGAAGCTGGCTGAGTCGAACGCTAGCTGGGTACCGAATACGGCCTTCTGCACATCGTTCTCAGCATGGGCCAGCTCATAAGCATCCAGACCGACCATAGCGCCTCCAAACAGCACCCCTGCGCCTTCGTTAACGGTGTGCCCCAGGATGGAGGTAAAGTCCTTGAGTGAGGTTTCGGCGGCCATCACTTCACCGCGCAGCGCCGTGCGCACCAGCGCAGTGACCTTGGCTATATCCTGCACGCTACCATGAGCCATCTGGACAAAGTTGAGGTAGCTGTGGACCTTGAGCGCAGTGGCTAGATCAGGCGAAGCGATCCCACGTGCCGCATCGTTGCGGTTCTTGTCGGCAAACCATTGGATCAGCGTCTGTATTGCAAACCCGGCGTTCAGCCCATCAACTGGAGCTGCCTCGCCGACACTGTTTTTTGGCCGTATCTGGCCATGTTCGAAGGTGAAATGTTGGCTTAGAGTGAGCATATGTTCATCAACGAAGCGGCGGAATTCGGTAAAGGTGGCATCGCCGCTGCTCACCCAACGGGTCTCCTCGGGTTGGTCGCGATTGATGAACTGGACTCGGTAGCGGCCTTCGCCTTGGTCTTCGGTATTACTAATCACTGGCATCCAGCGCTGGTCAAGGTTGTTTTCTTGGGCGAGCTGTGTACTAGCCTCGGCGAACCTTGCTCCCCACTGTTCGGCATCGAGGGTCGCCAATGCAGTGTGCAACCGAGCGTCCTTGGCAATCCGTACTTGGGCGTTAACCGCCTGTTCAACCTGCCGCCGTTGCTCTATGACCGTGGTTAGTTCATCGGGGCGGGTCAGGTCGGCCACGTTCAGGTCGTTGCCCACCGGCACTTCGGCCATCTTGCCGGTATCGATCTCCACCAGGTTGAAGATAGGGGTCAACTCGCCGCCAGGCGAACCGTAGTGGGCGGCCAGTTTGCGCCCCACCAAGTGATTCTTCATGGCCCGGAAGAAGCTGACTGCATCGTTGAAGGCAAAAATCCCGACATTTGGGTCATAGAAATAGTAACGGTGTCCTTCGGGTCCGACCGTACTTCCCACCATCATCGAGTGATTTGGGGTATTGAGCGCGAACATTGAGGTCTTGGTTGCCCCTTTTAGCAGGGAAACTACTTCGGACAATTTAAACTGTCCCTTTGCTGTTGACGCCTGTACGGCTTCAATATTATTGGAGTGTAGTTTGATCAGGCTGTTTTTCAGCAGTGTGGAACTGCTTGCGTGGGGATCGGCGGCAGCCAAAAAGAGTTTTTCCACCAGATTGTTGATACCCGCTTCGCCGCTGTTAGCCAGCGCCACCGCCATCGCTCTGACCAAGGGATAGCAACGGCCGCCGGATTTGTCGCCGACCAGCGACAGGTAAAAGTCCTGTGGCGCCAGACGGTCGAAGCTACTACCGATGCGATGAAAGTCCTCGCTGTACACCGCCGTCCACTTCAATACTTTGTCGATATACTCTGCCTGGCTGGTTTCAGTGATGTGAACGCTCAAAGCGCCTTGCTGCTCGGGAGTGAGCTGGCCTTTGAGAAACAGGCTCTTCATCTCCAGGGCTGACATTCTGTCGTACAGCCCGGGGATGTTGATATCGCGGAAGTGGCGCTGACCATTGGTAAACGCGGTGCCGTGCACACGATGTTGGTAAGTTTCGGCGATCGCATAACGCTCGCCCACGCTACTGGTATGTTCCGGTCCACTGTTCTGGACGGGTGTATTGTCGATCCGCACCACGGCAGCCATGCCGTCCTTGGACTTGATCTGCTGCCATAACCAGCTTTGTTCGACGAAGCCCGCTTCACGCAGAATCGTATCGTATTGCGCTTTGTAGTACTCCAGAGTGATATTGATCTGTTTTATCTGTTGGTCAATCAGGTCGTGCCGAGAGCTAGTGCGCCGCTCTTCATAAAGTTTGTCTCGCTTGTCTGCCAACTGTTTGGTATCAGCGTTCATCTTGTCGTAAACTTCGGCGCGTAGTTTGCTCCATGCAGCAATTGCAGGATGATCAGGAGAAAACTCACCCTCTGTGTATACACCATCGGTGATCCCTTCGACTGATACCCCGAATTGGGCAGCTACTTTTTTTAGTCGTTGGTGAATTTGTTCACGGTAAGTGACGAACTGAGTTTGGTTGCGTTCAATCACTTGACTGTCTGCGACTTGAATCGAGAGTGGCTCCTCGTTGTCGCGTAACTTTAGCCGAAGCATCTGGCCGTCTTGCCGATACTCTTGGCGCTGGAGCGCCAGCTGCCATTCGTCATTGACGTACTGCATGTACGCCACGGCGAGGTTTTCGGTGGTGGCTGCTGCTTGGTAATCTTTGTAGTCCACTGCCATCACCACGTTATCGTATAGCAGCGAACTGTTGATTCGACCGTCGTGGTAGACCCGGTAGGTATTGGCATCGAGGTTGGTCACTACTACCGAACCGCCCGATAGCGTTCCGGTAAACAGAAAGCTTCCTGCGATCGCATGTTTAGGAATGTCTACGTAGGCTGGTGACGCATTGGCTTGGTTGGCGCTGTCGTAGCCGAGAAAATACGCGGGTATGCTGTTAGCGCCTTCTGTTGCTACATCATTATTAGCGCTTCGATCGGTGTAGTCGAGCTCGTACAAGCCTGATCCGATTTTCACTAGCTGGACGTTCCCTTCTGCCGGGAGGTTCCCCGACCTGATCAATGTCTCGGCATTGATGATGTTGGATTTGGCGAACAACACAGGATCGGCGGCGAACTGATGGATATCGGCGCTGCCTCGACGAGGCTCAGAATCGCCATTCATGGGCACCAGCTTCCCTTTGAGTTCACTATCCCGTAGCGCTTGTGAGAGCAGCGCCGGGTTGTGTACATCGTATCCGCGCGTCTGCAAAGTATGCGCCAGGGCCTTCTCGATCGGAATATCGGTCAGCAAGGACTGTGTACCTGCTGCCGCAATCAGTTGTGCTCGGGACTGACCATGACTGCTCGATCCGCCCGCGGCCGTTTCAGAGTAGGAAATGCCTTTGCCCACGCGATACATACCAGTTGGAGTGTGTTCGACAAAGGCTGTCGCCGGTAACAGTTCGTTAAGCTTTTTACTGATAGTTTGGGCATGCTCGATCCCGGCTCTGGAAAGGTAGATAACGGCTTGGTCGGTACGGCTGCCCAGATTTTTCGGCCCCATGATCTTGGCCTGTTCCAGCCAGCCGCGATTGTCATCATTGAACAATTGGGTCAATGCCCGGGCAAGCACGTTGAAATGCACCTTGCTAACGTTGATGGTCAGCCGCGCACCAAGCTTGCCGCGGGCGCTATAACGTTGCGCAAAATCCTTGGGCAGCATTCGGAAAGCTTCAGCATTGTCCAAGGCGTCATCAGTTTGCGAAGCCAGAGCTGTTTTCTCATTGCCTTGTACCAAGATGTCGACTGTCGTGGCGCGTGTCGCCAGTGCCTTGATATAACCGACAAATGCCTGTTGCTCGCTTTTATCGAGGCTACTGATACCGACCGGCCTGTCATTACTGTAGCGCCGATAAGCGTTGCCCTCTAGCGTCTGTTCCAGCGTTTTCTGTTGCTGGAGAAGCTGAGGACTCCACTTGCGACCGTTTTCACGGAACCCTTTCTTGATCTCTTGGATCAGCATTTGGATCTTCGGTTTGCTCTTCATCTCTTTAAAGGTCGCCTGCGCAGATGCAAGCAGCGACTGGTAGCTGTTACTAGGCATGATGGTTCTCCTTAGGAAAATCCTACTTTGGTATTTACGGGTTACAACGCTTCATGAATGGCTGGATTACGGTGGACACGGTTGGTCGTTTGCGAGCTGAGAATCTTTCATCTGTAAGGTCCACAGCCGGGTATAGAGTCCGTCTAGAGCGAGTAGTTGCTCGTGGCTGCCCTGTTCGACCACTTGACCTTGGTCGATCACCAGAATCCGCTGGGCATGGCGCAGGGTATTAAGACGATGGGCGACGCTGATCACTGTACGGCCCTGAGCAATGCGCTGTAGGTTAGCCATCACCGCTGCTTCCGACTCGTAGTCCAGGGCGCTAGTGGCCTCATCCAGTAGCAGTATCCCCGGATTGGTCAGCAACGCTCGGGCCAGGGCGATGCGTTGGCGTTGCCCACCGGAAAGCTGGCCGCCACGTTCGCCGACTTGGGTTTCATAGCCTCGGTCCAGCGCGTTGATAAAACTATCGGCGCCGGCCAGAGTCGCTGCTTCATACACCTCCGCATCGCTGGCTTGGGGTCGGCACAAGCGGATGTTCTCGGCGATGGTGCCGGCAAACAGCACGCTTTCTTGCAGTACTATGCTCATGTTGCGGCGCAACGCTGCCGGATCTGCGATCGCCAAATCGATTCCATCCACCAACACTTGGCCGTGTTGGGGCACATAGAGGCGCTGCAACAACCGGGCCAGGGTGGATTTACCTGAGCCGGACGGACCTGTGATGCCGACGAATTCGCCGGGATGAATTTCGATGTTGAGGTTGCGTAACACCTCCTGACCATCCTTGTCATAGCGAAAGCGCACGCCCTTGAAGCTCACTCCTCCCTGTAACTTGGGTACGGAGGCCAGGCCGCCATTGCCACTTTCCCCCTCCTCATCAAGAATGTCGCCAATCCTGCGCATTGAGATCAGGGTGTGCTGGAAATCCTGACAGATCTGGGCCAGACGCAGAATCGGTTGGGTCACGTGTTCTGAAAGCATGTTGAAAGCTACCAGCTCCCCTGGGCTGAGTTTGCCCTCCATGACCAGAGTAACGCCCCACCACAGCAGCAGGGCGGAGGTTAGCTTCTGGATTAGGTCGATCCCCTGACCGGCCAGAATCCCTACCACTTTGGCGCGGAATGAGGCGCGGACGAAAGCGGATAGCTGCCGCTCCCAGCGGTGTAGGAAGCCGGCTTCGGTGGCGCTGGTTTTGATGGTTTCGATGCCGGTGACCGACTCGGTAAGGAAGGCGGTGTTGTCGGCCCCTAACTCGTATTCCCGTAATACCCGGGTACGCAGTATGGGTCCGATACATAGCCAGAACAGGAAGTAGAGCGCCAGGGAACCGAGTACCAGCCAGGTTAGCTCGGTGGCGTAGAGGAACATCACGGCTACAAACAGGCCAACAAAGGCCAGATCCAGTACCATAGTCAGCGCCGAACCGGTGAGGAATTGACGGATCTGGTTCATCTCGCGCACCCGGGCGATGATCTCACCGGTTTGACGTTGCTGGAAATAGCTCATAGGCAGGGATGTTAGGTGCTGATAAAGGCGGCTGGATAGCTCGGAGTTGACCTTGCTGGCGAGGTTGGCGAATAGCCAGGAACGAAGGAAACCATAAACGGGCTCGAACAAAGCTAGGGTCAACATGGCGATTCCTAGTACTTGTAGGCTGGATAGACTACGGCTGACCAATACCCGATCGATCACGTTTTCGAACAGTATGGGAGTCACTAGGGCGATCACTTGTAGCATCAGAGACACCAGGATCACGCTCCTGAACTGGCTGACATGCTTACGGATGGAAGGCACGAACCAGCCGAAGCCAAATTTCTGCCGTTTCGGCGGTTCGGTCGCTTCCGCCAGCAGCACGGCGCCGCCTTGCCAATGGCTAACGAGGACGGACCGGGGATAGCGACATGTCTTGCTCGCGCTTGGCTGATACAAGGTAACTAACTCGCCCTCGACTTTTTCTAGCACCAGCCAGCCCTGTTCCGTATCCAGCAGGATAGGAAGAGGCAGAGTGTTGAGACGGCTCATATCTGTGGTGATGTGGCGTGCCCTCAGGCCGATCCACTGGGCGCAGCGACACAGGTCCTGGCTGTTCGAAACCCCTTGGGCGCGTCCGAGACGGTGGCTCAGTTGTTCCGGTTCCACCGCCAAGTTGAAATGGCGGGCGGCATGAGCCAGAGCCAGTAGGCCGCCATCCGTTACAGCCTTGGATTTGTCGACGATGATCGGTTCCGACAGAATAGATTCGATGGTTGACATTATCGTTCCCTCAATGCTTCAGACTGGTACTGTTGCAGTGGGCTGAGTAGGTAGTCGATCACCCGCCGCTCACCAGTGCGGATTTCGGCGGTGATACTCATGCCTGCTTGGAGCGGTACCTCATGTTCGTCCATTGCGATGGAGGAGCGTTCCATCTGGATCTGTGCGGGGAATATCAAGCCTAGTTGTTCATCCTTGACCGCATCCTTGGAGACGTGGGCGACCTTACCCCGTATAGTGCCATAGCGGGTATAGGGAAATGAGTCGACTTTAATCTCCACCGGCTGGCCCGCGTGCACGAACCCCACATCTTTGTTCAACACCATCACCTCGGCCTCCAGGGGGGTATCATCGGGCACGATCACCATTAGCTGTTGGGCCGATTGCACTACGCCTCCCAGCGTGTGGATCGCTAACTGTTGCACCACGCCGTCGACCGGCGCCCGCAGGCTCTGTAACCGCTGTTTTTCGCCGGCCTTTATCAATTGCTGTGTCATGACCGCGACGGCGGTTTGAGCTTCGTTCAACTGGTCGTAGTATTCCCGGCGGGTCTTGGTCAGGTAGCGGTTCCGGCTCTCCTCTAGTACCTGATATTGCGCCTTGAGGACGGCCAACTCGGCGTACTGTTGAGAAAGGATGCGTTCGATCTCTAGTTTCTCCTTCTCCTGTTCTAGTAGCTCGACTTTTGGCAGTAGCTTGTTGGCGGCCAGGGTACGACGAGCCTCAAGACGCACTTTGATATTGGTTAGTAGTTTCTCCAGCTCAGTGATATCGGCGTTACGCGCACTCTGGTTCGCTTGGTTGACGTTCATCTCTCCGTCCAGACTTTCTAAATTGGCGACCATCTCTTTCCAGATGCTGACCAAGTGCTCTCTAGCTAGCTCGACCTGTGCCTGCGGTATACTTTCCTGTACGGCGAAATGCTCAGTAGGGGTTTCGGTTAGCAGGGCCTGTAGTCTGGCCAGCTCCAACCGCTTGAAGTTTAGTTGCTCCTGCCGCTCTTTCAGCTCGGCCTCGACTCCTATGGGGTTGAGTTTGATCAGTACATCTCCGGCCTTAACCTTTTGTCCGTCACGTACATGAATCGCCACAATCTCGCCGGGCTCAAGGGACTGGATCACCTTAGAGTGGCTGGACACCAGCAGCCGGCCAGTGGCGTTGGCATGAATATCTAGGCGACCGACAATGGACCAGAGTAGAACCACCAGCAGAAATAGGGTCAATGCTATCGCTGTGCACCTTGCCCAAGGAGCGGGAGGGCGTTCAACGATCTCCAGATAGCCGGGCTGAAACTCGTACTCGTCGCGGGTGCGTTTCATCGCTTTGGGGGCGTTACGCTCCTGACGCCAGGCTCGGAGGACGGTTTTTAGGTGCTTGAATGACATCATGCCGTCTCCTTTCGTAATTCTTGTTGCATCTGCCACAGCTTGGCATAGCAGCCTCCCTTAGCCAGCAACTGGTGATGGTTGCCTGATTCGGTGATAAGGCCCTGTTCCAAAGTAATGATGCGGTCGCAGTGACGCACCGTGGACAGGCGGTGGGCAATGATGATGACGGTACGCCCTAGAGCGATCTCGGCCATGTTGGCTTGGATCAGCGCCTGGGATTCGTCATCAAGGGCGCTGGTCGCCTCGTCGAAGATCAATATCTTGGGGTCGGCCATTAGCGCTCGGGCGATGGCAATGCGCTGGCGCTGTCCTCCCGATAGGGAGCTGCCAGCCTCGGCCAGAACTGTGTCATAACCCAAAGGTAGTTGCAGGATAAAGTCATGTGCGCCTGCCAGTTTAGCGACTGTCATCACCTTCTCCAGCGAGGCGGAAGGATCTTTGAGTGCTATGTTGTGGCGCACGCTACGGTTGAACAGATAGTTCTCCTGTAGTACCACCCCAATCTGGCCGCGCAGGTAGCCGGGATCTAGCTGGTGTAGAGGAATGCCGTCGATTAAGATCTCCCCTTCGTCCGGAGCGTAGAGCTTCTGTAATAAGCAGGTCAGCGTACTCTTACCCGAACCGGAAGGGCCGACTATGCCTAAGTTCTCGCCGGATCTGATATGCAGGGTAACACCCTGCAACACTGGGGCTTGATGGGGCTGGTAGCGGAACACTAGGTTGCGTATTTGTAGATCGCCAGAGAGTGGTTGTTGAGGACGGATGTTCCCCTGCTCCTGCTCGACGGGCAGGTTGAGTATGTCGCCGAGCTTATCGACAGCGACCCGGGTTTGGACAAACTGTTGCCACAGGTCGATGAGTTTGGCGATGGGTTGGTTGACGTGGGATACCATCATGTTGAAAGCGATCAGTTGGCCTATGGTGAGTTCCAGAGAGATCACCATGTTGGCGCCCAGCCAGATAATCCCGACGCCGGTCGTCTTCTGTAGCAGCATAACTCCGTGGCTGATAAAACTATTAAGGGTCTGGGTGCGGAAACCGGCTTCGACCATGTTCGCAGTCTGGGATTCCCAGCGCCGTTGCATCCTGGGTTCTACCGCCAGGCTCTTGATGGTTTCAGCGCCGCTGACGGACTCGTTCAGGAATGAGGTATTGAGGGCTGCCGTTTGGAACTGTTGTTCGATGCGCTGTTGCAGTGGTTTGGAGCTCAGCCAAGCTAGCAGAAAATAGAGTGGCAACACCGCCAGTACCACACAGGTTAGGGACGGCGATAGCCAGGCCATTACCCCGAAGAAGACAAAGGTGGAGGCTAGGTCCACGCACAGGGTTAGCATGGAGCCGGTCAGGAAGTCACGAATGTTGTCGAGCTCTTGCACTCGGGTGATGATAGCGCCTACCTGACGGTGTTTGAAGTAGAGAAGGGGCAGGCCGAGTAGGTGCTGGAACAGCTTGATCCCCAAGGTGATATCGATGCGGTTGGCGGTGTGGGCAAAAAGATATTCGCGCAGTCCCCGGAGCACCACTTCGAACAGCCCAACCACCACCAGCACGATTACTAGTACGTCCAGGGTAGATAACGCCTTGTGCACCAACACCTTGTCCATCACCACTTGGAAAAACAGGGGAGTGACTAGGGCAAGTAATTGAAGCATCAGGGAAAAAAGCAGCACCTCGCCGAGGAGGCGGCGATGATGGATAAACGCAGGTATAAACCAAGAGACATCGAACCGGAGGGAAGCTTCCCCTAACCGGATCACTTCTCCGCTCCATCTGGCTTCTAGCTCGTTGATGGGGAGTATTTCGGGTGAAACGGCATGAGGAGATTGGATCAGGGCCTGATCAGTGGAAAGGCGAGCTAATACAACAAATCCTCCCTGTTTGTCGCGAAAGGCCAGAGGCAGGAGCTTGGGAGTTAATCTGGAGAATTTTAAGCGGCACAATGCCAGATCAACATCATGTGCCTTACCGTACTCTTTTATTGCAGGTTTCAGTTTGCCGTGAGAGAGCAAAGGCTGTGGTTCCTGAGCCTCACCTTTAGCTAATTGTAATAATAATCGGCAGCAGTTAAGAGCCGATGGCAATGTATCGGCATTGCCGGATATATTTTCCCTATTCATTATAATTTTCCCTCACGTGATACCGTTCTCACGTTATTGGCATAAAAAAAATCTCTCCGCAAGATGATGTATTGCAGAGTCAATTAATAATAATCTGTATTAATAGCACGGGCTTTAATTCGACTATATGTCATTTCCATAGGTGGGTGCAAGTTAAAGCTAATGAAAGTTGCGATTAATTAATTGATATTATATTAAAAAATAGGAATGAAAATAAAATATCTCATTTTGGATCATAAGATGAATTATTTATTTCATTGTGGGAAAATTAGTGTCAAAAAAATGTTAATTGCTCGTTGCTAATTTCTCGTTATTAATCTGGCCTATAGCATTCAGTGTCTGAATATATTGAATTGATATTAAACATATCCGTTTTTATTTTCTATGGAGAGCGAAAATTAAGAAAGAAATATTGGTGATGGCTGTCAGGAATGACCATTTTCAAATTTCTAATAAATTCGTTTAGGTTATAAATGACCCTTTACTACTAACTGTTTTGCAACCTCCTCAGTTACCTTGTCGAAACAGCCAGAGAGTGAACAGAACTCAGTTGGGTAATGAATCAGCAGATTTGCATGCTGATCTGGTCACACGCAAAAATTGGAAGTAGACGAGCATCATTCATAACGTTGCATCAGAATCTTCTCCCGCTGTTTTTTTGTAATGGATGAAAAGCCAGAGTCTGTGAGCATAGAGTCGTCGTTGGGCTGGAAACGGGTAATGCCTGATACTTCTCTTGAGCTGATTGCGATACCCGGTAGCTATTTTAGTTTGTTAGAGAATAATGAGAATAAAACTGTTTTAGTTCAGGCTTTGAATAAGGCGTTAGCAATTAGTTATTCAGTTGTAAAGCGGAAGTGTAATACTGATATTAGTCAGGAATATTGAATAATTTAACCTTGATATGATAATCCAGTACATGTTGTTTATACCGGATTTTTCTTAAAACAGAATAATGAAAGAGATTATTTTAATAATCCTGTTTAACCAGAAAAAGCATCAGGGAAACACCAATGCTGCACCATATTTTTTCCATTCCCAATAATAATTGTCTTTTGAAAACTATCTATTTTATTATTTTTCTGATTAGTCAGATTGTTATTGAGAAAACAACTTATAGAAAATAAGACAAGTCTGAAAATGCGTTTTAATTGTAATGTCAACTTTGTTACTTTGTTGTTAAATACAAACACTTAAGTAATAAAATGAAAATATATAGTATTATGCTGTAGGTTGAGGCTATTGCATTTGAAGGACATTTGTGAGAGTTTGTTTTTTAATTGATATAGAGGGAGTTTTGAATAATCATTTAAATGCATAACAGTATATTATCTACCTATTCCATATTCATAATAATGACCTGAAATAATACTTATTATGATGGAGCTAATTTGGTTTTAATTTATATTGATCTGTTTTTGGCATTTGCCTTAACAGTTACATCTTTGGTTGTATAATTTAGTATCGTCCAATAAAAATTTCAGAGATTAATTTAATTTATCTAAGGAAATAGGAAGGATTAAATATCTTATTTCAGATAATAAGATGAATTATTTATTCCGTTGTCAGGAAAATTAGCATTGAAGAATTGTTAATTAATAGTAATTAGCCGGGCTATGACATCCAATATCTGAGAATTTTGAATTGATGTCAGGCATGCCGGTTTTTATTTCTTGGGAGCAAGAAATAAAAGAAAAACTCTTGCGATAACTGTCATTCAAGACAGTTTCCAAATTCCGAACAGGTTCGTTGAGGTAGTAGTAAATGAAAGATAGCGTTGTTAAACAAGAAAAAATTGTTAAAGCTGAATTCCTCTCTCAGACATTAGAAAACATAACCAGTGCGAATGATATTTCACAACAGACTCAGAACGTGAAGAATATCCCCAAGGCATTGACACCGAGTGAATTATTCTGGTGCGAACGTCTTACTATGTTTGAGCCCCTTCAATTACCTTTTGAAAGCGCCGGGAACCAGACAGAACCCAGATGGGTAATGAGTCCTTGGCAGCCACCACTACCCAAAAACGATGAAGGGGACGCATGGCGGACCCTATTACAAGCATTCGTTATTTATCTTGCGCGTTTGACTCAGCAGACTGAATTCCAAATTGGTTGGTGTGTGAATGAGACAAAAGATAAACCGGATATGTTGACGGATTTGTCACCGGTGGCGCCGATGGTTGTTGAGGTGGCGTTTGATAAGCCTTGGTGCGCGGTAGCTGACAGGGTTGATGATGAACTTGCCCGGTTGGCGCAGCACCATACATTTAGTTGTGATCTCCTTTCTCACTCTCCCGCACTACGAACTATTCCTGAGTTAACAACAAGTCGACCGTGGCGGATCGCTGTCTCTGTGATACAGGATGACAGCCAGTATGATCAGAAGGCGCGCGGTGAATTGCTAACTCTCCAGATAAATGCTCAGGGCGGTTTTCGCTGGATCTATGATGTAAATCGTCTGAGCGCCGAAATTGTTCAGCGAATGAGCGAACATTTACAGGTGTTGATATCGTCGAAAGTGAAGGGGGATGAAACTCCTATCAGGCAGCTTAATTTGTTGCCTGAGGCTGAACGTACGTTGTTACTGGAAACCTGGAACTCGACGGAAACCGCGTATCCTGACACGTTATGTATTCATCAGTTGTTTGAACAACAGGTAGAGAAAACTCCTGACGCGATAGCGTTAGTGCATGAAGAGCAAACCCTTAGCTATGCTGAGTTAAATGCCCGCGCCAACCGACTGGCTCATCAGTTGATTGCATTGGGTGTCGTACCGGACCAACGGGTGGCGATTTGTGTGTCACGTTCACCGGCAATGGTGGTGGCATTGTTGGCGGTGCTGAAAGCGGGTGGAGCTTATGTGCCGCTGGACCCGGTTTATACGGGTGAGCGTCTGGCACATATTCTGACTGATGCTACTCCGGCTATTTTACTGGCGGATAACACCGGATGTGATGTACTGGGAGAGGCGGTGTTGGCAGGCTTGACGGTACTTGATCCGAATATCCTGCCTGATAGACCGGACAGTAACCCACAAGTACCGGCATTGACCGCACAGCATTTGGCCTATGTGATTTACACCTCCGGCTCAACCGGCACGCCGAAAGGGGTGATGGTGGAACATCGTAATATCCAGCGTTTATTTGACGCGACTGAATCCTGGTATCACTTTAACCAGCAAGATGTTTGGTGCCTGTTCCATTCCATTGCGTTTGACTTCTCGGTGTGGGAATTATGGGGAGCTTTACGCTACGGCGCTAAACTGGTTTTGGTACCGCACGCGATTGCCCGTTCACCTCAAGAACTGCATCAATTCGTGTGTCAGCACGGTATCACGGTGTTGAATCAGACTCCTAGTGCTTTCAAAGCTTTTATTGCTAGTTATGTCGCCAATCCATTACCGGACTGCTTGCGTTATATCATCTTTGGCGGGGAAGCCCTCGATCCCAGTATTCTGAAGCCGTGGTATGCCCTGCGTGAAGAGAAATCACCTCAGTTGGTGAATATGTACGGCATCACGGAGACCACAGTTCACGTCACTTACCGGGAATTGGATCACCATGATGTCGCGCGGGTAGTAAGTCCTGTTGGCACCCGTATTCCCGATTTAACACTCTATTTGTTAGATAAATATGGTCAGCCGGTGCCGTTGGGGGCGGAGGGGGAGTTATATGTTGGTGGTGCTGGTGTGGCCCGTGGTTACCTTAATCGCCCTGAATTGACCGCTGAACGTTTCCTTATCAATCCGTTTAGTGATAAACCCGATACACGCATGTACCGCACTGGGGATTTGGCTCGTTATCTGCCGGATGGCGATTTGGAATTTATTGGTCGCAATGACCAGCAAGTGAAAATTCGTGGCTTCCGTATTGAACCAGGGGAAATTGAAGCCCGATTGATGGAATATCCTGCGGTAAGTGAATCTGTAGTACTGGCGATGGGAGACGGGCAGGACAAGCGTTTGGTTGCCTATGTGGTAGCGCGGGCTGATGATGAGTTGGTCAATAGTTTGCGTGAACATTTGCGTGTTCGGTTGCCTGACTACATGGTACCGTCGGCTTTTGTACGTCTGGATGCTTTTCCGTTGACCCCGAACGGTAAGTTGGATCGCCGGGCGTTACCGGTGCCGGGAGTGGAAGCTTTTGCTCGTCAGGTTTATGAGGCGCCACAAGGTGAGATGGAAATTACGCTGGCCGCTATCTGGCGTGAGTTGCTAGGGATCGAGCAGATAAGTCGCCATGACAGTTTTTTTGCGTTAGGTGGTCATTCATTGCTCGGTGTGCAGATGATTGAACGTTTGCGTAGTTTGGGACTAACACTGGCCGCGCGTGACCTATTCCAATTCCCTGTACTATCAGAATTGACCCAAACATTAGGACAGCATCAGGCCGTGGTGGTGCCGTCGAACGTTATTACTTCGACGACGACGGAACTCACACCGGCGATGTTGCCGTTGATTGATCTGACTCAGACTGACATTGACCATATTGTTGAACAAGTACCGGGCGGGATCGCCAATATTCAGGATATCTATGCTCTGTCGCCGTTGCAGGACGGCATTTTGTTTCATCATCTACTGGCAAAGGAAGGCGATCCCTATCAGTTGGCTTATCCGATGATTTTTGCTGACCGGGAATTGTTGGACCACTATCTGGCCGCGGTACAACAAGTCATTGATCGCCATGATATCCTGCGGACCGCGTTTATCTGGCAGGGATTATCCGCACCGGTTCAGGTGGTTTGGCGTCAAGCGCCTTTATCAGTTACTGAACTGACATTGAACCCGGCTGATGGCCCAGCCGGTGAGCAATTGGCTCAACGTTTTGACCCGCGTCGGTATCGCTTTGAACTGAGTCAGGCCCCGTTGTTGCGGTTTGCGGTGGCGCAGGAAACCGATGGTCGCTGGCATGTACTGCAATTACAGCATCATTTGATTGGTGACCATACCACGATGGAAGTGATGAAGCGGGAAATTCAAGCGTATCTTGCCGGACAGGGGGATGACCTACCTGTTCCCGCACCTTTCCGCAATTTGGTGGCTCAGGCTCGGTTGGGAGTAAGTCAGCAAGAGCATATTCATTTCTTTACTGACATGCTGGCTGAGGTAGATGAACCGACGTTACCTTTCGGGTTGACGGAGGTACATCGTGATGGTTCGTTGGTGATGGAGTCGCACCGGATGCTGACGCCTGAACTGAATGACCGTTTGCGTCGTCAGGCGAGACGTTTGGAGGTGAGTCTGGCGGCGTTGTGTCATCTGGCTTGGGCGCAGGTGTTGTCGCGTGCTAGTGGTCAAAAGAAAGTGGTGTTTGGTACCGTACTATTTGGACGGATGCAAGCGGGGGAAGGTGTTGACAGTGGAATGGGGCTATTTATCAATACCTTGCCATTGCTGCTAGATATCGATGATACCCCTGTATGGGACAGTGTACGGACAGCACATAGCCGGTTGGCCGGGTTATTGGATCATGAACACGCTTCGTTGGCACTGGCTCAACGGTGTAGTGGTGTACAAAATGGCGTTCCACTTTTTAGTTCTCTACTCAACTACCGGCATAACACATTACCCGTGGTTTCGGGTGAAATCATCAGTGGCATCGAATTCCTTGGGGAACAGGAGAGGACTAACTATCCGTTAGCGCTATCGATAGAGGATTTTGGTGACGCACTGGGGCTGACCGCTCAGGTAGTTCAATCGTTTAGTCCAGAAAGAATATGTGGTTATATGCAACAGGCGTTGGAAAGTTTGGTGGAAGCCCTTGAGCAGGCTCCGGAGACACAGGTACGGACCCTGAACATCTTGCCGGAAACGGAGCGCACACTGTTACTGGAAACCTGGAATGCCACGGAATCCACCTATCCTGATACGTTATGTATTCATCAGTTATTTGAACAACAGGCGGAGAAAAACCCGGATGCCACCGCATTGGTGTATGAAAATCAAACTCTTAGTTATGTGGAGCTGAATGCTTGTGCTAACCGACTGGCTCATCAACTGATTGCACTAGGGGTAGAGCCGGATCAGCGAGTGGCGATTTGCGTGTCTCGTTCACCGGCGATGGTGGTGGGATTGTTGGCGGTACTAAAAGCCGGTGGAGCCTATGTTCCGCTGGACCCGGCTTATCCGGGCGAGCGCCTGGCGCATATTCTGACGGATGCCGCCCCAACTATTTTGCTGGCGGATGATACTGGGCGTATAGCGTTGGGTGAGAAAGCACTGGCAGAACGAACTGTGCTCGATCCAAATACCCTGTTTGATCGGCTGGACAGTAACCCACAGATACCGACATTAACTTCACAGCATTTGGCGTATGTGATTTACACCTCCGGTTCGACCGGTACGCCGAAAGGGGTGATGATCGAGCATCGTGGTGTGGTTAATCTGGCTTTGGCACAGGTGACTCGGCTTGATGTTCGGGTAACCAGCCGGATGTTGCAGTTTGCCTCATTTGGCTTTGATGCCAGTGTCTGGGAAATCATGATAACGCTGAGCAGTGGAGCCGGTTTGATTATCCCTACTGACTTGGTTCGTCAGGACCCTCATCGTCTCTGGCGTTACTTGGAAGAACAAGCGGTGACGCACGCTTGCCTGACACCGGCCCTGCTTCGTGATGGTACGGATTTGCCGACGATAACAACCATGCCGACATTGGTACTGGCGGGTGAAGCACTCAGTGCGGCGTTGTTCCAGACTCTGCGTGGTCGGGTAAACTTGTTCAATGCGTATGGACCGACAGAGATGACGGTTTGTGCCACAACTTGGCATTGTCCGTCAGACTATACGGATACAGAGGTGCCTATCGGGCGCCCAACGGCCAACACGCGGGTTTATCTGCTGGATGCTTGTGGGCAGCCAGTACCATTGGGAGGTGTGGGTGAGCTGTATATTGGCGGAGTAGGTATTGCCCGCGGCTATCTGAACCGACCTGAACTGACTGCTGAGCGTTTCCTTACCGATCCATTTAGTGATGCGTTGGATGCGCGGATGTACCGTACCGGAGACTTGGCTCGTTACTTGCCGGACGGCAATCTGGCGTTCCTGGGCCGTAATGATCAGCAGATTAAAATCCGGGGTTTCCGGATCGAGCCGGGGGAAATTGAGACGCGTCTGGCAGAGCATCCGGCGGTGCGTGAGGTTACTGTGTTGGCGCTGGGGGAAGGGCAAGATAAACGGCTGGTGGCTTATGTGGCGGCGGAAGCGGCTGACGGGCTGGTGAACAGCCTGCGTACTCATCTGAGTGGAATGTTGCCTGACTATATGGTACCGGCGGCTTTTGTGCGTCTCGATGCGTTCCCACTGACCCCGAACGGTAAGCTAGATCGTCGTGCGCTACCGGCACCGGACAATAAAGCTTTTGCCCGTCAAGTTTACGCCGCGCCCCAGGGAGAAATGGAAATAGCGCTGGCGGCCATTTGGCGTGAATTACTGGGGATTGAACAGGTCAGCCGGTATGACAGCTTTTTTGCCTTGGGTGGTCATTCACTGATGGCGATACGAATGGTTGAACGCCTGCGTCATCTTGGGTTGACGTTAGCGGTGCGTGATCTATTCCAGTCACCGGTGCTGTCTGAACTGGCGCAAACCCTGGGGCAGCATCAGGCTGTCGTGGCGCCAACGAATATGATTACACCAGAGGCAACGCAAATCACGCCGGCGATGTTGCCGCTGATTAATCTGACCCAGCCTGAAATTGATCTGATTGTCGAACAGGTACCGGGTGGTCTCGCTAATATTCAGGATATCTACGCCTTGTCGCCGTTGCAGGATGGTATTTTGTTTCATCACCTGTTGGCAAATGAAGGTGACCCGTATCTGTTGATAGGTCAGATGGCTTTTGCTGACCGGGCTCTGTTGGATCGTTATCTGACGGCGGTGCAACAGGTGGTTGATCGGCACGATATCTTACGGACGGCTTTTATCTGGCAGGGATTATCCGTACCCGCTCAGGTGGTTTTGCGTCGAGCCGCCTTATCCGTGACGGAACTGACATTAAACCCGGCTGACGGTCCGGTCAGTCAGCAGTTAACCCGGCGTTTTGATCCGCGTCAACATCGTCTCGATCTGAGTGAAGCGCCGTTATTGCGTTTTGTGGTGGCACAGGAAACCGATGGTTGTTGGTTCCTGCTGCAACTGCTGCATCACCTGATTGGCGACCATACCACGCTAGATGTGATGAACCATGAAGTACGGGCATACCTTGCCGACCAAGGAAACCGTCTGCCAGCGCCAGTCCCTTTCCGTAATCTGGTGGCTCAGGTCCGGTTGGGTATCAGTCAGGAAGCACATACTCGTTTCTTTACTGATATGTTAGCGGAGGTAGATGAACCGACCTTACCGTTTGGTTTGGCGGAAGTGCATCGTGATGGCTCACAGGTGACGGAATCGCACCGGATGCTGACGGCAGCCTTGAATGACCGTCTGCGTAATCAGGCAAGACATTTGGGGGTCAGCCTGGCGGCGTTGTGTCATTTGGCTTGGGCGCAGGTGTTATCACGTACCAGTGGTCAGGAAAAAGTAGTGTTCGGCACCGTGCTGTTTGGGCGGATGCAAGCGGGAGAGGGGGCAGACAATGGCATGGGACTGTTTATTAATACCTTGCCGTTACGGTTGGATATCAATGATACGCCAGTACGTGACAGTGTACAGGCAGCGCACACCCGACTCGCCGGACTACTAGCACATGAACATGCCTCACTGGCGCTGGCTCAGCGTTGTAGTGGTGTGAAGGGTGAGATCCCCCTTTTTAATAGCTTGTTGAACTATCGGCATAATACCTTACCGGCAATGTTGGATGACAGCATCAGCGGTATTGAATTTCTGGGTGGACAGGAGCGGACTAACTATCCGTTTATGCTGTCGGTGGAGGATTTTGGTGACGCACTGGGGCTGACTGCTCAGGTGGTACAACCGTTTGATCCGGAAAGGTTATGCGGTTATATGCAACAGGCGTTGGAGAGTCTGGCGGAGGCCCTTGAGCAAGCACCGGACATGCCTGTTCGGGCGTTGGAAATCCTGCCAAAAGTGGAGCGCACGCTGTTACTGGAAACTTGGAACGCCACGGAAACAGTCTATCCTGAGGTGTTATGTATTCATCAGTTGTTTGAACAACAGGTGGAGGCAAACCCGGATGCGACAGCATTGATGTATGAAAATCAGACTCTCAGCTATGCGGAATTAAATGCCCGCGCTAACCGACTGGCCCACCAATTGATTGCTCTGGGTGTTGTACCGGACCAACAGGTGGCGATTTGCGTGTCTCGTTCACCGGCAATGGTGGTGGCGTTGTTAGCGGTGTTGAAAGCGGGTGGAGCCTATGTACCGTTGGACCCAGCCTATACGGGGGAACGTCTGGCGCATATCCTGCGTGATGCTGCTCCGACTGTTGTACTGGCGGATAATGTCGGACGTACGACATTGGGTGAGAAGGCATTGGCAGAACGGGTTGTACTTGACCCGAATGCCCTACCTAGCCAGCCGGATAGCAACCCGCAGATTCCTGGGTTGACCTCCCGTCATTTAGCGTATGTGATTTACACCTCCGGCTCTACGGGTGTACCTAAAGGGGTGATGATTGAGCACCGCAATACAGTTAACTTCCTGCACTGGGCACAACAGGCTTTTGTGGCCGAAGAAAGCCGAGAAACGCTTTTTTCAACGTCGATAAATTTCGATCTGTCCGTTTTTGAATGTTTTATGCCGTTATCTCGTGGTACGGCAATTCATTTGGTCGATAATGCCTTGTCATTGATACGGCATGTTTTGCCGATAACATTGCTCAACTCAGTACCGTCTGCGATGAAGCCTTTATTGCAGGCTCAGGCGCTGATAGCGTCGGTTCATACCGTCAATCTGGCAGGTGAACCGCTTAAAAGCGCCTTAATTGAACAGATCTTCGAAGAAACTCAAGTACAGCGGTTATGTAATCTCTACGGGCCTTCCGAAACGACAACGTACTCTACTTGGTTGCCAATATGGCGGGGTGACAGGGTTGTTGAAAGTATTGGGCGTCCGATAGCCAACACCTGCCTTTACTTGCTCGATAGGCATGGTCAACCTGTGCCATTGGGCGTGGTAGGTGAAATTTATATCGGGGGCGCGGGAGTAGCGCGCGGCTACCTCAATCGCCCTGACTTGACGGCTGAACGTTTCCTTATCGATCCGTTTAGTGATGTACCGGATGCCCGCATGTACCGCACCGGCGATTTGGCCCGCTATCTGCCGGATGGCAACCTGGAATTTCTGGGGCGTAATGACCAGCAGGTTAAAATCCGCGGTTTCCGTATTGAACTGGGTGAAATTGAGGCTCGGTTGGTGGAACATCCCGCAGTGAGTGAATCTGTGGTGTTGGTACAAAATGAAGGGCAGGATAAGCGGCTGGTTGCCTATGTGGTGGCAGAAGCTCATGACGGGCTGGTAAATAGCCTACGTACTCATCTGAAAGCCACTTTACCTGACTATATGGTGCCAACGGCTTTTGTGCGTCTGGATGTCTTTCCGTTAACCCCGAACGGTAAATTGGATCGTCTGGCGCTGCCGACACCGAACAACGAGGCTTTTGCCCGTCAGGTTTATGTAGCGCCGCAAGGAGAAATGGAAACTACATTGGCGGCTATCTGGCGAGAGATACTGGGGATTGAACAGATCGGCCGATACGATAGCTTCTTTGCACTGGGTGGTCATTCTCTACTGGTGGTACGAATGATTGAAAGCTTGCGTAAATTGGGATTGACGCTGGCGGTGCGTGACTTATTCCAGTCTCCGGTACTGTCTGAACTGGCGCAAACACTGGGGCGGCATCAGGTCGTAGTGGTGCCACCGAATGTCATTACGCCAGCGGCAACGAAAATCACGCCGACAATGTTGCCACTGATCAATCTGACCCAGCCTGAAATTGATCTTATCGTCGGGCAGGTGCCACGCGGTATTGCCAATATTCAGGATATCTATGCGTTGTCGCCGTTGCAGGATGGTATTTTGTTTCATCACTTGTTAACGAAGAAAGGTGATCCGTATCTGTTGATGGGTCAGATGGCCTTTGCTGATCGGTCTCTGTTGGATCGTTATTTGGAGGCTGTTCAACAGGTGGTTGATCGGCACGATATCTTACGTACCGCCTTTATCTGGCAAGGATTGTCAGTCCCGGTACAGGTGGTTTTACGCCAGGCCACCTTGTCGGTGACTGAACTGACATTAAACCCGGCTGACGGTCCGGTCAGTGACCAGTTAACCCGGCGCTTTGATCCACGTCAGCATCGTCTTGACTTGGGGGAAGCGCCGTTATTGCGCTTCGTGGTGGCGCAGGAAACCGATGGTCGTTGGCTCCTGTTACAACTACTGCATCACCTGATTGGCGACCATACCACGTTGGACATAATGAATCGTGAAGTGCGGGTCTATCTTGCCGGACAAGGGAATCGCCTGCCGGCGCCAGTCCCTTTCCGTAATCTGGTGGCTCAGGTCCAGTTGGGTATCAGCCAGGAAGAACACGCTCGTTTCTTTACGGGCATGTTAGCGGAGGTAGATGAACCGACTTTACCGTTTGGTTTGACGGAGGTGCGTCGTGATGGCTCGCAGGTGACGGAATCGCACCGGATGCTAACGGTTGCCTTGAATGACCGTCTGCGCAGTCAGGCCCGGTGTTTGGGTGTTAGTGTGGCGGCGTTGTGCCATTTGGCTTGGGCGCAGGTGTTAGCGCGTACCAGCGGTCGGGAAAAAGTGGTATTCGGCACCGTGCTGTTTGGGCGGATGCAGGCAGGTGAAGGGGCAGACAATGGTATGGGGCTGTTTATTAATACCTTGCCGTTGCGGCTGGATATCAATGATACGTCGGTACGGGATAGCGTAAGAGCAGCCCATAGCCGGTTGGCGGGATTGTTGGTGCATGAGCACGCGTCACTGGCGCTGGCCCAGCGTTGCAGTGGTGTGCAAGGGGAGATCCCTCTCTTTAGTAGCTTGTTGAATTATCGACATAATACATTGTCAACAACGTCAGATGAACTGATAAACGGTGTTGAATTTATTGGTGGACAGGAGCGGACTAACTATCCGTTTGTGTTGTCGGTAGAGGATTTTGGTGATGCATTGGGGCTGACCGCTCAGGTGGTACAACCTTTTGATCCGGAAAGCCTATGCGGTTATATGCAACAGGCGCTGGAAAGTTTGGTGGAAGCGCTGGAGCAAGTTCCAGACATGCCTGTTCGGGCATTGGAAATCCTGCCGGATGCGGAACGTACGATGTTGTTAACAACCTGGAACGCGACGGAAACCGTGTATCCTGAGGCGTTATGTATCCATCAGTTGTTTGAACAACAAGTGGAGAAAACCCCGGAAGCGACGGCATTGATAGCGGCAGACAAAATCCTGAGTTATACGGAACTGAATACCCGCGCTAATCGGTTGGCTCGTCAGCTCATCGAACACGGGGTGTGTCCCGGTGATCATGTTGCGCTCCTGTTAGAGCGTTCGATGGAACTGGTGGTGGCCCAATTGGCGATTCTCAAAGCCGGCGCTGTTTATGTGCCGGTTGATCCCAGTGTGCCGGATGAGCGGAAAAACTGGCTGATAAGTGATTGTTCCGCTAGGTTGCTAATCACCGATATACAGACTGATATTCCGGCTAATCTGGCTGTGCCGCTACTTCGTCTTTCGGATGAATCAGGCACTGACAGAGAGCAGGAGTGTCTCAACCTTGAATTACCGCATTCCAGCGCCGAGTTAGCGTATATCATGTACACCTCCGGTTCTACCGGTACACCTAAAGGAGTCTTGGTGCCGCATCGTGCGGTGGTCCGACTGGTCATCAATAATGGTTATGCCGACATCGGACCGGATGATCGGGTTGCCTTTACAGCTAATCCCGCTTTCGACGCCAGCACGTTTGAAGTTTGGGCTCCGTTGCTCAACGGTGGTGCTTTGGTGGTGATTGACCGCGCCACGTTATTAACACCTCAGGAGTTAGTACGAGTTTTACAAGCTGATCGCATTACGGTTCTGTGGTTGACTATCGGATTGTTTAACCGGTTGGTAATAGAGTTATCTCCGGTTCTGCCGCAGATTAAGATCTTGATTTTCGGGGGAGATATACCCGATTTACATGTGATTGCTCAGGTTCTGGATAATCGTCCGCCACAACAATTATTACAAGCTTATGGCCCGAGTGAGGGAACCACCTTTACCACGATATATCCTATTGAGGCGTTAGCGCAGGGAACGACTCGGATCCCTATTGGCCGGCCGATAGCCAACACGCGAGTTTATTTGTTGGATGCGTATGGTCAGCCGGTACCATTGGGGGCGACCGGAGAGATTTATGTCGGGGGAGATGGCGTAGCCTTGGGTTATTTCAATCGCCCTGAATTAACCGCTGAACGTTTCCTTATTGATCCGTTTAGTGATAATCCAGATGCGCGCATGTATCGCACCGGGGATTTAGCCCGCTATTTGCAGGATGGCAATCTGGAATTTTTGGGGCGTAACGATCAACAAGTTAAAATTCGCGGTTTCCGCATTGAACCGGGAGAAATTGAAGTCCGGTTGACAGAGTATGCATCGGTGCGTGAAGCGGCTGTGCTGGTCTTAGGTGATGGGCCGGAAAAACGGCTAGTGGCCTATGTGGCGGCGGAAGCTCAGGAGGGGCTGGTGAACAGCCTGCGTGCTCACCTACAAGCTACTTTGCCTGATTATATGGTGCCGACGGCTTTTGTGCGGCTGGATGGTTTTCCGTTAACCCCTAATGGTAAGTTGGATCGTCGTGCGCTACCGGCACCGGATAGTGAAGCCGTTGCCCGTCAGGTTTACGCAGCGCCCCAAGGGGAAACGGAAATGATATTGGCAGCGATTTGGCGTGAATTGCTGGGTATAGAACAGATTAGCCGGCACGATAGCTTCTTTGCTCTGGGCGGTCATTCTCTGCTTGCTGTGCGCATGATTGAACGCCTGCGTCACTTGGGGTTGACCCTAGCGGTGCGTGACTTGTTCCAGTCTCCGGTGCTGTCTGAACTGGCGCAAACCTTGGGGCAACATCAGGTTGTAGTGGTGCCGCCGAATGTCATTACGCCAGCGGCGACGAAAATCACCCCGACGATGTTGCCGCTGATTAACCTGACTCAGCCTGAAATTGATCTTATTGTTGGGCAGGTGCCGGGCGGTATCGCCAATATTCAGGATATCTATGCGTTGTCGCCGTTACAGGATGGTATTTTGTTTCATCATCTGTTGGCAAACGAAGGTGACCCGTATCTGTTGATGGGTCAGATGGCCTTTGCTGATCGGTCTCTGTTGGATCGTTATTTGGAGGCTGTTCAACAGGTGGTTGATCGGCACGATATCTTACGTACCGCCTTTATCTGGCAAGGATTGTCAGTTCAGGCACAAGTGGTCTTACGTCAGGCCACCTTATCGGTAACTGAACTGACACTAAACTCGATTGACGGTCCGATCAGCGACCAACTAGCTCAGCGTTTTGATCCCCGTCATTATCGTCTTGACCTGAGCGAAGCCCCGTTGTTGCGCTTTGTAGTGGCACAGGAAACTGATGGTCGTTGGATCCTGTTGCAACTACTGCATCACCTGATTGGCGACCATACCACGCTGGAAGTGATGAATCGTGAAGTACAAACTTATCTGGACGGACAGGAGGACAGTTTGCCTGTACCGGCCCCTTTCCGCAATTTGATAGCGCAGGCCCGGCTGGGTGTCAGTCAAGCGGAACATATCCGCTTCTTTACCGATATGTTAGCGGAGGTGGATGAACCGACCTTGCCATTTGGTTTGACGGAAGTGCATCGTGATGGCTCGCAAGTGACGGAATCGAACCGGATGTTGACGGCCGGGTTAAATGGCCGTTTGCGTAATCAAGCGAGACATTTGGGCGTCAGTCTGGCAGCGCTGTGCCATTTGGCTTGGGCGCAGGTGTTGTCGCGTACCAGCGGTCAGGAGAAAGTGGTGTTCGGCACGGTGCTGTTTGGACGGATGCAAGCAGGGGACGGTGCTGACAACGGCATGGGGTTGTTTATCAATACCTTACCGTTGAGGCTGGATATCAATGATACGCCGGTACGGGACAGTGTGCAGGCAGCCCATACCCGACTGGCCGGGTTGTTAGAACATGAACATGCTTCACTGGCGCTGGCTCAGCGTTGTAGTGGCGTGCAGGGTGAGATCCCCCTCTTTAGTAGCCTGTTGAATTATCGACATAATGCATTGTCAACAACGTCAGATGAACTGATAAACGGTGTCGAGTTTCTTGGCGGACAGGAGCGGACTAATTATCCGTTTATGTTGTCGGTGGAGGATTTTGGTGACGCATTGGGGCTGACCGCTCAGGCGGTACAACCATTTGATCCGGAAAGCTTATGCGGTTATATGCAGCAGGCACTGGAAAGTTTGGTGGATGCCCTTGAGCAAGCCCCGGACATGCCCGTTCGGGCATTGGAAATCTTGCCGGAAGCGGAACGCACGTTGTTATTGAAAACCTGGAACGCCACGGAAACCGTATACCCTAATCAGTTATGTATTCATCATTTGTTTGAACAACAGGTGGAGAAAACCCCTGACTCGATAGCGTTAGTGTATGAAGAGCAGACCTTCAGTTATACCGAATTAAATACCCGCGCCAACCGGTTGGCTCATCAACTTATTGCGTTGGGCGTCGTACCGGACCAGCGAGTGGCGATTTGCGTGTCTCGTTCACCGGCAATGGTGGTGGCGTTGTTAGCGGTGCTGAAAGCCGGCGGGGCTTATGTACCATTAGATCCGGCCTATCCGGGTGAACGTCTGGCGCATATCCTGCATGATGCCGCACCGTCAGTGGTACTGGCGGATGAGGAAGGATGCGTTGCACTGGGCGAAGAAGCGCTTGCTGGATTGACGGTACTGGACCCCAATATTTTGCCTGATCAAGTGGACAATAATCCTCAGCTACCTGCGCTGACTTCCCGGCATCTGGCCTATGTGATTTACACCTCCGGCTCCACTGGGATGCCAAAAGGGGTGATGATTGAGCACCGGAATACGGTTAACTTCCTGCACTGGGCACAACAGGCTTTTGTGGCCGAAGAAATCCGAGAGACGCTTTTTTCAACATCGATGAACTTCGACTTGTCCATTTTTGAATGTTTTATGCCGTTATTCCGTGGTGCGGCGATTCATTTGGTGGATGATGTCTTGGCATTGATGCAGCGTGTTCTGCCGGTGACCTTGCTCAATTCAGTCCCCTCTGCGATGAAACCATTATTGCAGGTTCAGGCACTGATGGCGTCGGTTCATACCGTTAATCTGGCGGGTGAACCGCTTAAAAGCGCTTTAATTGAACAGATTTTCGAAGAAACGCAAGTACAGCGGTTATGTAATCTCTATGGGCCTTCCGAAACAACAACCTATTCTACTTGGTTGCCGATACAGCGGGATGACAGGATTATTGAGAGTATCGGCCGTCCTATAGCCAACACCTGCCTTTACTTGCTCGATAGGCATGGTCAACCTGTGCCATTGGGCGTGGTGGGGGAAATTTATATTGGGGGCGCGGGAGTGGCGCGTGGTTACCTCAATCGCCCTGACTTGACGGCTGAACGTTTCCTGAACGATCCCTTTAATGATAAACCCGATGCACGAATGTACCGTACCGGAGATTTAGCCCGCTACTTGCCGGACGGCAACTTGGAATTCTTGGGCCGTAACGACCAGCAGGTTAAAATCCGTGGTTTCCGCATTGAACCGGGTGAAATTGAATCCCGGTTGGTGGAACACCCGGCGGTAAGTGAATCAGTGGTATTGGCACAAGGGGAAGGGCAGGAGAAACGGTTAGTCGCTTATGTGGTAGCGGAAGCCCATGAGGAGCTGGTGAATAGTCTGCGTACCCATTTGAAGGCCACTTTACCTGACTATATGGTGCCATCAGCCTTTGTGCGGTTGGATGCGTTTCCATTAACACCGAATGGCAAGTTGGATCGTCAGGCGCTGCCGGCACCGAACAACGAGGCTTTTGCCCGTCAGATCTATGAGGTGCCGCAAGGAGAAATGGAAACTACATTGGCGGCCATTTGGTGTGAATTACTGGGCATTGAACAGATCAGCAGGTACGATAACTTCTTCACTCTGGGCGGTCATTCTCTTCTATCAGTACGGATGATTGAAAGCCTGCGTAAATTGGGGCTGACGTTAGCGGTGCGTGACCTATTCCAGTCGCCGGTGTTGGCTGATTTGGCGCAAACATTGGGGCAGCATCAGGTTGTGGTGGTACCGCCGAATATGATTACACCAGTAACGACGGTACTCACGCCGGCGATGTTGCCGCTAATTAACCTGACCCAGCCTGAAATTGATCTTATCGTCGGACAGGTGCCATTCGGTATCGCCAATATTCAGGATATCTATGCGTTGTCACCGTTGCAGGACGGTATTTTGTTTCATCATTTGTTGGCGAATCAGGGGGACCCGTATCTGCTGGTTGAACAGATGATTTTTACTGATCGGTCTCTGTTAAATCGTTATTTGTCCGCGGTTCAATGGGTAGTTGATCGTCATGATATCTTACGTACGGCTTTTATCTGGCAAGGATTATCTGTACCGGCTCAGATAGTTTGGCGTCAAGCCACTGTCTCCGTGACGGAACTGGCCTTGGATCCGACTGACGGTCCGGTCAGTGAGCAGTTAACCCGGCGCTTTGATCCACGTCATTATCGTCTCGACCTGAACGAAGCACCGTTATTGCGCTTTGTAGTGGCGCAGGAAACCGATGGCCGTTGGACCCTGTTGCAACTGCTGCATCATCTGATTGGCGACCATACCACGTTGGACGTAATGAATCGTGAAGTGCAAGCGTACCTTGCTGGACAAGAGAATCGCCTGCCGGCGCCAGTCCCTTTCCGTAATCTGGTGGCTCAGGTTCGGCTGGGGATGAGTCAGGAAGAACACGCCTGTTTCTTTACTGACATGTTAGCGGAGGTAGATGAGCCGACCTTGCCGTTTGGTTTGACGGAGGTACATCATGATGGCTCGCAAGTGACGGAATCTCACCGGATGCTGACGGCTGCCTTGAATGATCGTCTGCGCAGTCAGGCCCGGTGTTTGGGTGTTAGTGTAGCGGCGTTGTGCCATCTGGCCTGGGCACAGGTGTTGTCGCGTACCAGTGGACAGGAAAAAGTGGTATTTGGCACTGTGCTGTTTGGACGGATGCAGGCAGGTGAAGGGGCAGACAATGGCATGGGGCTGTTTATTAATACCTTGCCGTTGCGGCTGGATATCAATGATACACCGATACAGGATAGCGTAAGAGCAGCGCATGGCCGGTTGGCGGAATTGTTGGTGCATGAGCACGCATCGCTGGCGCTGGCTCAGCGTTGTAGTGGGGTGCAGGGTGATATCCCCCTCTTTAGTAGCTTGCTGAATTATCGACATAATGCATTGTTAACAATGTCAGATGAACTGATAAGCGGTATTGAGTTTATTAGTGGACAGGAGCGAACTAACTATCCGTTCGTGCTGTCGGTGGAGGATTTTGGTGACGCACTGGGGCTGACCGCTCAGGTAGTACAACCGTTTGATCCGGAAAGGCTATGCGGCTATATGCAACAGGCGCTGGAAAGTTTGGTAGAAGCGCTTGAGCAAGCTCCGGGAATGCCCGTTCGGGCCCTGAATATTTTGCCGGAAACGGAATGTTCATTGCTGTTAAGAACCTGGAACGCAACGGAAACCGAATATCCTGACCAATTGTGTATCCATCAGTTGTTTGAACAACAGGTGGAGAAAAACCCGGATGCCACAGCATTGGTGTATGAAAATCAAACTCTCAGCTATGCCGAACTGAATGCCCGCGCCAACCGACTGGCCCATCAGCTGATTGCGCTAGGTGTAGAGCCGGACCAGCGGGTGGCGATTTGTGTGTCACGTTCTCCGGCAATGGTAGTGGGATTGTTGGCGGTGTTGAAAGCGGGTGGCGCTTATGTGCCGTTGGACCTAACTTATCCTGACGAGCGTCTGGCGTATATTCTGATGGATGCCGCGCCGACTATTTTACTGGCGGATAATGCTGGACGTACAGCATTGGGTGAGAAGGTACTGGCAAAACAGGTTGTGCTCGACCCAAACACCCTGTTTGACCAACCGGGCGGCAACCCAAAGAGATCAATGCTAACCTCACGGCATCTGGCGTATGTGATTTACACTTCTGGTTCGACTGGTGTGCCGAAAGGGGTAATGGTTGAACATCGAGGGCTGGTCAATCTTATCCGGGATAAAATCACCCAATTCGCTATTCACTCTGGTAGCCGGATGTTGCAGTTTGCTTCATTTGGCTTTGATGCCAGTGTCTGGGAAATCATGATGGCGCTGTGCGGTGGCGCTACTTTGGCTATTTCTGTTGATATCGTTCGTCAGGACCCGCGCCGCCTCTGGTGTTATCTGGAGGAACAGGCGATAACACACGCCTGTTTAACACCGGCCCTGCTTCGGGATGGTGCTGATTTACCGATGATAACGATAAAACCGACCTTGATTCTGGGAGGTGAAGCCCCCAGTGTGGCGCTGCTCCGGGCATTGTGTGGTCGGGCAACGCTATTCAACGCGTATGGGCCGACAGAGATAACGGTTTGTGCCACAACCTGGCATTGTCCGTCAGACTATATGGATACAGAGGTGCTTATCGGGCGTCCAACGGCCAATACGTGGGTTTATCTGTTGGATGCTGATGGTCAGCCGGTTCCGTTAGGATGTGTGGGAGAGCTGTATATTGGCGGCGCAGGTGTTGCCCGTGGCTATCTGAATCGCCCTGAATTAACTATTGAGCGTTTCTTGGCGGATCCGTTTAGTGATATGCCGGATGCTCGGATGTATCGCACCGGCGATTTAGCTCGTTACCTGCCGGATGGCAATTTACTGTTTGTCGGTCGTAATGATCAGCAAATTAAGATCCGCGGCTTCCGGATTGAGCCGGGGGAAATCGAAGCTCGGCTGATAGAACATTCGATGGTGCGAGAAGCCACAGTGTTAGCGTTAGGTGATGGTCATGACAAGCGTCTAGTTGCCTATATGGTAGCACCAGAGGATGACGGGCTGGCGAACAACCTGCGTACTCACCTGCAAACTATTTTGCCAGACTATATGGTGCCGGCAGCTTTTGTGCGTCTCGATGCGTTCCCACTAACCCCGAACGGTAAGTTAGATCGTCGTGCGCTACCGGCACCGGACAGTAAAGCGTTTGCCCGTCAGGTTTACGCCACTCCCCAGGGAGAAACGGAAATGGCGCTGGCCGCGATTTGGTGTGAATTGCTGGGGGTTGAACAGATAAGCCGGTATGACAGCTTTTTTGCCCTGGGAGGGCATTCGTTGCTTGCTGTACGTATGATTGAACGCCTACGTCACTTAGGGTTGACATTGGCGGTGCGTGATCTATTCCAGTCGCCGGTGCTGTCTGACTTGGCGCAAACCTTGGGGCAGCATCGGGTTGTCGTGGTGCCGCCGAATGTGATTACGCCAGCGACGACGGTACTCACACCGGTGATGTTGCCATTGATTAATTTGAACCAGCCTGAAATTGATCTTATCGTCGGGCAGATACCGGGCGGTATTGCCAATATTCAGGATATCTACGCGTTGTCGCCGTTGCAGGATGGCATTTTGTTTCATCACCTGTTGGCAAATGAAGGTGACCCGTATCTATTGATAGGTCAGATGGCTTTTGCTAACCGGTCTCTATTAGATCGTTATCTAGTGGCTGTTCAGCAGGTGGTTGATCGGCACGATATCTTACGGACGGCTTTTATCTGGCAGGGATTATCCGCACCCGCTCAGGTGGTTTTGCGTCAAGCCGCCTTATCCGTGACGGAACTGACATTAAACCCGGCTGACGGTCCGGTCAGCCAGCAGTTAACCCGGCGTTTTGATCCGCGTCAACATCGTCTCGATCTGAGTGAAGCGCCGTTATTGCGTTTTGTGGTGGCACAGGAAACCGATGGTCGTTGGTTCCTGCTGCAACTGCTGCATCACCTGATTGGCGACCATACCACGCTGGAGGTGATGGACCGTGAAGTACACGCTTATCTGGAAGGACAAGAGGGCAACCTGCCTGGCCCGACACCTTTCCGCAATTTGATAGCGCAGGCCCGTCTGGGTGTCAGTCAAGCGGAACATATTCGCTTCTTTACCGATATGTTAGCGGAGGTGGATGAACCGACCTTGCCGTTTGGTTTAACGGAAGTGCATCGTGATGGCTCGCAAGTGACGGAATCGCACCGGATGCTGACGGCAGCCTTGAATGACCGTCTGCGTAGTCAGGCTCGACGTTTGGGGGTCAGTCTGGCGGCGCTGTGCCACTTGGCTTGGGCGCAGGTGTTGTCGCGTACCAGCGGTCAGGAAAAAGTGGTGTTCGGCACCGTGCTGTTTGGACGGATGCAGGCAAGCGAAGGTGCTGACAATAGTATGGGACTGTTTATCAATACCTTGCCGTTACGGTTGGATATGGATGATACCCCGGTACGGGACACTGTACAGGCAGCGCATACCCGACTCGCCGGACTATTAGAGCATGAACATGCCTCACTGGCGTTGGCTCAGCGTTGTAGTGGCGTGCCGGGTGAGAGTCCTCTCTTTAGTAGTTTGTTGAATTATCGACATAATGCATTGTCAGCAACGTCAGATGAACTGATAAATGATCTTGAATTTATTAGCGGACAGGAGCGGACCAACTATCCGTTAGCGCTATCGGTGGAGGATTTTGGAGACGCTCTGGGACTGACTGCTCAGGTGGTACAACCGTTTGATCCGGCAAGGCTATGTGGTTATATGCAACAGGCGTTGGAAAGTCTGGTAGAAGCGCTTGAACAGGCGCCAGAGACACCGGTGAGGGCATTAAATATTCTGCCGGAAGCTGAGCGTACGTTATTGTTAACAACCTGGAACGCTACGGAAACAGTCTATCCTGAGGCGCTATGTATTCATCAGTTGTTTGAACAACAGGTGGAGAAAAATCCGGATGCGATAGCGTTGGTGTATGAAGATCAGACCCTCAGTTATACTGAATTAAATGCCCTCGCTAACCGACTGGCCCATCAATTGATTGCTCTGGGTGTTGTACCGGACCAGCGGGTAGCGATTTGCGTGTCACGTTCTCCGGCAATGGTGGTGGGATTGTTGGCGGTATTAAAAGCCGGAGGAGCTTATGTGCCGCTAGATCCGGCCTATCCGGGTGAACGTCTGGCGCATATCTTGATTGATTCCACTCCTGTAGTCGTGTTGGCTGATGGTATTGGACGGGAGGCACTCAGTGAAACAGGAGTGGCGGAACGGATTGTACTCGACCCGAATATCCAATTTAATCAACCGGACAGAAACCCACAGGTTACGGCGTTGACGCCACAGCATCTGGCGTATGTGATTTACACCTCCGGCTCAACCGGGCAACCGAAAGGCGTAATGGTAGAACATCAGGCTGTTTATCAGCGTAGTTTGGGTTTTAGTGAGACCTATGCAGTGACGGCGCAAGACCGGGTACTACAATTTTCCTCTTTTGCGTTTGATGCTTCAGTAGAAGAATTCTTTTCGTCATTATGTCATGGCGCCACGCTGGTTATCCGGAATGATAGTTGGCTGACTTCGGTGCCGGTATTTATCTCTTTAATCCGGCAACATGGTATTACAGTGATGTCTCTACCGACTCTATTTTTGTCTGAATTGGCGGTTGTCGGCGGTACATCACGGCTTCCTGAGTGCCTCCGGTTAGTCATTATTGGTGGCGAGGCGGTGAAAAAAAGCGTCATTCAGGCGTGGTTTGCTCAAGAAACCTACCATCCACGGTTGTTAAATACGTATGGCCCAACGGAAAGTACTGTAATTGCAACCAGTCGGGAGATATTATCACCAGAAAATGATCGTTCAATTGGTCGGCCGGTTAAAAATACCTGTATTTACCTGTTGGACAGATACGGCCAACCGGTGCCATTAGGTAGTATTGGCGAGATATATATTGGTGGTGTTGGCGTGGCGCGTGGTTATCTGAACCGACCTGAATTGACCGCTGAACGTTTCCTTATCGATCCATTTAGTGATAAGCCGGGTGCACGAATGTACCGTACTGGGGATTTGGCCCGTTACCTGCCGGATGGCAATTTGGAATTCTTGGGGCGTAACGACCATCAGGTGAAAATCCGCGGTTTCCGCATTGAACCCGGTGAAATTGAGGCTCGGTTGGTGGAGCACCCGGCGGTGAGTGAATCTGTGGTATTGGCGCAAGGGGAAGGGCAGGAGAAACGGTTGATTGCTTATGTTGTGGCACAGGCGGATGAAGGACTGGCTAACAGCCTACGTACTCACTTGAGCGCTATTTTGCCTGATTATATGGTGCCGTCGGCTTTTGTGCGTCTGGATGCCTTCCCGCTAATGCCGAACGGTAAGCTGGATCGTCGTGCGCTGCCGACACCGGACAATGAAGCGTTTGCTCATCAGGTTTTCGAAGCGCCACAAGGCGAAACGGAAACTGTATTAGCGGCGATTTGGTGTGAATTGCTAGGGGTTGAGCAGATTAGCCGGCATGACAGCTTCTTCGCGTTGGGCGGTCATTCCTTGCTCGCTATGCGAATGGTAAACCTTGCCGCGGGTCGTGGTTTAGTTTGTACATTGAATGCTGTGTTCCAATTCCCGGTGCTGACTGAACTGGCTGCAAAAATCACTTCAGATTTATTATCTCAGCCACAAAGTGAGGCTATATCGGTGCGACCTGACGGAACAGGGCTGCCGTTGTTCTTTGTTCCCAGTGGCATGGGTGACCACTCCTATGTCTTTGGGTTAGCTCAGCATATCCAGTCAGGTTATCCAATTTATGCTTTGCCTTGGCCGTCCATCCATGAGGAGCCGATGTCAACGATGGAGGAGCAAGCTGCCAGAATGGTCACTTTGATGAAAACTGTTCAACCGGTAGGCCCGTACCAGATATGCGGTTACTCTTCTGGTGGGATATTGGCTTACGCTATTGCTCAACAGCTTTTGAATGCCGGAGAAACGGTTAATTTCCTGGGCTTGATTGATACGCCTGCGCCTCATTATTTTAGGAAAGAGTCCATACAGCCCAAATATCACTTCTTTACTGATCTGGCCCGGCGGTCAGGGGAGGAATTCCCAGAAGAGATTGCGGCGTTGTATCGGCAAATTGATGAGTTGAATTTGGTGCAGTTTATTGCAGCGGCGCAGGAACTGGCGTTATACCCTGCAAATCTGTGTGCTGATGTGATCGCAAAACGTTGGGAACAGATCGCGCGTTATGCACAAATAGTTGCCAATTATGAGCCGTCGACATTAGCAATAACGTTGCATCAATTCTATGCGGTAGACCCTTCCCCTGCGATTTCTTTTGTGACGGATGAAAAACCAAAGTCCATAAGCATAGAACCGTCGTTGGGCTGGGAACGGATAATGCCTAATACTTCTCTTGAGTTGATTGCGATGCCGGGTAACCATTTTAGTTTATTAGAGGATAATGAGAATAAAACTGTTTTAGCTCAAGCTTTGAATAGGGTGCTGGCAATCAGTTTTGAAAAGGAGGTGGCGTGATACTAATAAGTAAGGAATATTGGATAATTTAACGTTGGTGTGACAATCCGGTATATATTGTTTATACCGGATTGTTTTTGTTTTAAAACAGAATAATAGAATTGATAATTTCCATATGGGTTATTTAATCAAGTTTTTTCTGTCATCGATAGTAATTTAATCTAATCTGGCTTTGTTTTTTACTGATTTTCTTTGCTATATATAAAAATATATTTCATTGTTGTTTTCATGAATGATTAAGAATAATTAATGTAAAATATTGAAAATAGTCATATATTTTCCATTGTTAATATTGACCAATATCATGTCTATATATTTCTTTGATATGTTGAAATTAAACTATAAATTAATAAATGTCGCAGGGGTAAAGTAAATTACCGTGTAGAACGATTTACTTGGGGGATATTGTCCTGTAATGAATGATTCATTACATAGCTTATTGTTTTATAGCATTAATGTTTATTGTAAGATAGTGTGTAATAAAGCCATTTCTAGTTTTAAATTGTTTCTTTATGGTATTAAACATAGTCATATTTATATCGGCTTTATAATCTTATTATTATAAAACAATATAATGAATTTAATTTGAATTTGTATTGGTTCGTTTACGATATTTACATTAACGATATTATTTATTTGTTGAAAAATAGTGCGTTATGAATTACTTTAACCCAGACTTATATCTTCAAATAATTGAATATATAGGAAGGCTTGTAAATGTTGAATAAGTTACATTTGTAATTGAAATATTAGTTAATTATTAAGGTAAAGAATTTATTTTATAGGTAATTATCAAAGTAAACTTTTTTGATAATTGAAGGTTAATTTATTCATTTTATCTTTATAATTTTTTAATTTATTTTTGAAATGATTTTAATTAGATATTAATAGAGAATTAGATAAAATACAGGAGTGATTTAGTATTTATCCATAATTAAATAAAGTTAACGATTCCATCTTAAATGATGGAATTCAATGTCAGCCAATTAAAATTGCAGTCAATTAATAGAATTTATCTAAAAAACAGGGACAAAAATAAAATATTTTATTCCGGATTATAAGATGAATTATTTACTCCGTTGTCAGGAAAATTAGTGTCAAAAAATTGTTAATTAGTTGTTGTCAACCGGACTGTAGCATCCCGTATTTGAATGTCTTGAATTGATGTCAGATGTGTCCGTTTTTATTTCTTGGGGGCAAGAAGTAAGAAAGAAATATTGGTAATGGTTGTCAGAAATGACAGTTTTCAAATTTCTAACAGATTCGTTGAGGTAGTAAATGAAAGATAGCATTACTCAAGCAGGAAGTGCTTTTAAAGCTGAACTCCTCTCTCAAACATCAGAAAATATAACCAACGTAAATAACATTTTGCCACCGACTCAGAATGTAAAGAATATTCCCCAGACGTTTACATTCAGTGAATCATTTTGGTGTGAACGTCTTGCTGCTTTGCAACCCCTCCAATTACCTTTTGAAACCGCCGGAGAACAAGCGGAACCCAGTTGGGTAATCAGTGACTGGCAGCCGCCGTTGCCAAAAAATGGTGAAGAAGAGCCACTACGAACGTTGTTGCAGGCATTCGTTATCTATCTTGCGCGTCTGACTCAACAGACGACATTCCAAATTGGTTGGTGCGTGGATGGAGTAAACGATAAGTCGGCAGATTTGGTGCCGGTGGTGCCAATGGTCGTTGAGATGGAGTTTGATAAGCCCTGGCATGTGGCAGCGAACGGGTTGGATGGTGAGTTGGCCCGGTTGAGCCGGTACCACACATTTAGTCGAGATCTCCTCGCGCGCGCTCCTTCATTGTGGGCTATTCCGGTGTTGACAACTCATTGTCCGTGGCGGATAGCCGTTTCTGTCATAGCGGAAGATAGGCCGTGTGATCAGGTGCCACAGGGCGAATTACTGACGCTGCAAATCAATGCGCAGGGCGGTTTTCGTTGGATCTACGATGAAAATCGCCTGAGTACGGAAGTGGTTCTGCGCATGGGTGAACATTTACAGGTGCTGGCAGCGTCACAAAGACAGGGAGAGGAAATCCCTATCTGGCAGCTTAATTTGTTATCTGAAGCTGAGCGTACCTTGCTACTGGAAACCTGGAACGCCACGGAGACCCCTTATCCTGATCCATTATGTATTCATCAATTATTTGAGCAACAGGCAGAACAAGCCCCGCACGCCACGGCGTTGGAATATCAACAACAGACCCTCAGTTATGCGGAATTGAATACCCGTGCTAACCGATTGGCTCATCAACTGATTGCATTGGGCGTCACACCGGACCGGCGGGTAGCGATTTGTGTGGAGCGTTCCCCGATGATGGTGGTGGCATTGCTGGCAGTGCTGAAAGCCGGTGGGGCTTATGTGCCGCTGGATTCGACTTATCCGCGGGAACGTCTGGCATATATCCTGAGTGACAGTGCGCCGTCAGTGGTGCTGGTTGATGAAGCTGGCCGGGCGGCGCTGGGCGAACAGGCGCTGGTAGGCATGACGATACTGGACCCGAATATCCAACTTAACCAGCCTGACAGCAACCCGCAGATCCCGGCGTTGACGCCACAGCATCTGGCCTATGTGATTTACACCTCCGGCTCTACTGGGCAGCCGAAAGGGGTGATGGTGGAACATCAGGCAATTTACCAACGTTATCTGGGTTTTAATGACACCTATGCCGTCACTGCGCAAGACCGGCTATTGCAGTTTGCCGCGTTTGCGTTTGATGTTTCAGTGGAAGATTTCTTTTCGTCATTATGCAACGGGGCCACACTGGTTATCCGGGATGATAGCTGGCTGGCTTCGATACCAGAATTTGTGGCCTTAACCCGGCAATATCGTATCACGGTGATGTCACTGCCGACTTTATTCTGGTCTGAACTGGCAGCCAGAGATCCTGGATTACCGCTGCCGGATTGTCTCCGGCTCATCATCATTGGGGGTGAGGCGGTGAAAAAGAGCGCCATTCAGGGGTGGTTTAAACAGGCAGGCCACCGGCCCCGGTTATTGAATGGTTATGGCCCGACAGAAAACACCGTGACGGTAACTTATAAGGATGTGCTATCCCCGGAAGATGCCCGTTCTATCGGCCGACCGGCTAAAAATGCCCGTATCTACCTGTTGGGCAAATATGGCGAACTGGTACCCGTAGGTTGCGTGGGCGAGATGTACATTGGCGGCGTGGGTGTGGCTCGGGGTTATCTCAACCGGCCAGCGTTGAGCGTGGAACGTTTTATGCTGGATACTTTTAGTCCGGTATCCGGCGAACGTATGTATCGTTCTGGGGATTTGGCCCGCTATCTGCCGGATGGTGACCTTGAATTTCTGGGCCGTAACGATGAGCAGGTTAAAATCCGTGGTTTCCGAATTGAACTGGGGGAAATTGAAACCCGCCTGACGGAACATCCGGCGGTACAAGAGGCGGCGGTGCTGGCATTGGATGGCGATCAAGGCAAACGGCTGGTGGCCTATGTGGAGGCGGAAGCGAATGAGAGATTAGCGGCTGATTTGCGTGAATACCTGAGCGCCATTTTACCTGACTATATGGTGCCGGCGGCTTTTGTGCGTCTGGATACCTTCCCGCAAACTCCGAGTGGCAAGTTAGATCGCCGGGCGTTGCCAGCGCCAGGGGAAGACGATTTTGCCCGTCAGATTTATGAAGCTCCACAAGGGAGGGCTGAAATCACCTTGGCGGCTATCTGGCGTGAATTATTGGGCATTGAACAAATTAGTCGGCATGACAGTTTCTTTGCGTTGGGTGGTCATTCCCTACTCGGCGTGCAGATGATTGAGCGTTTGCGTCACTTGGGTTTGACGCTGACGGCGCGTGATCTGTTCCAGTCGCCGGTGCTGTCAGCATTGGCTCAAACGTTGGGACAGCATCAGGCTGTGATAGTGCCGCCTAACGTCATCACGCCAGCCACCACGGCTCTAACGCCGGAGATGTTGCCGCTGATTGATTTGATTCAGACTGACATTGACCGCATCGTCGAGCAGGTACCGGGGGGAATGACGAATATTCAGGATATCTATGCGTTGTCGCCGTTACAGGACGGTATCCTGTTCCACCACCTGTTGGAACAGGAAGGCGACCCCTATTTGGTGCTCTATCCGGTGGCTTTTGCTAACCGCTCTTTGCTGGATCGTTATCTGACGGCAGTACAACAGGCGATTGATCGCCATGATATCTTGCGGACGGCTTTTATCTGGCAAGGATTGTCAGTCCCGGCGCAGGTGGTCTTGCGCCGGGCACGGTTGTCTGTGGCAGAGCTAACCTTAGATCCGGCTGACGGCCCAGTCATTGACCAGTTAACCCGGCGTTTTGATCCCGCGCAGTATCGTCTTGACTTGCGTCAGGCGCCGCTACTGCATTTTGTTATCGCCCAAGAAACCGATGGCCGTTGGTTCTTACTGGAATTACAACATCACTTGATCGGTGACCATGAAACGATGGAAGTGATGCACCGTGAAGTGCGGGCCTATTTTGCCGGACAGGGGGAGCATCTGCCGGCGCCGGTGCCGTTCCGTAATCTGGTGGCCGAGGCCCGGTTGGGAGTGAGTCAGGCAGCGCATACCCATTTCTTCACCGATATGTTGGCGGCAGTGGATGAGCCAACGTTGCCGTTTGGGCTGACAGGTGTGCATCGTGATGGATCTCAGAAGACCGAATCTCACCGGATGTTAGCTCCTGAGTTAAATGATCGTCTGCGCAGTCAGGCTCGGAGTTTGGGCGTCAGTCTGGCGGCGTTGTGTCATCTGGCCTGGGCGCAAGTGTTATCGCGTACCAGCGGACAGGAAAAAGTGGTGTTTGGTACCGTCCTGTTTGGACGCATGGCCGTGGGGGAAGGAATGGGGTTGTTCATCAATACCCTGCCGCTGCGGCTGGATATGGATGAGACCCCGGTACAGGACAGTGTGCGGGAGGCGCATCTGTGGCTGGCTGAATTGTTGGAGCATGAGCATGCACCGTTGGCGCTGGCTCAACGTTGCAGTGGAGTTGATAGCGGTACGCCGCTCTTTAGCGCCCTGTTGAACTATCGCCATAATGAGCAGCCCGATCCTTTGGATGAAACAATGGCCGGAATTGAATTCTTGGGCGAACAGGAGCGAACTAACTATCCGTTTGTGCTGTCGGTAGAGGATGGCGGTTCTACTCTGGGGCTGACGGCTCAGGTCGTGCAACCGTTTGATCCGGAAAGCCTATGCGGTTATATGCAACAGTCACTGGAGAGTTTGGCGGCAGCGCTGGAGCAAACCCCGGAAATGCCCGTTCGGGTATTGGATATCCTGCCGGAAGCGGAGCGTACCTTGTTGTTAGAAACCTGGAACGCCACGGAAACCGTCTATCCTGAACAGTTATGTATCCAGCAGTTGTTTGAACAACAGGTGGAGAAAACCCCAACGGCGACGGCGCTGATAGCCGGAGATAAAACCCTGAGCTATACAGAACTGAATACCCGTGCTAACCGGCTAGCTCGTCAGTTAATCGAACAAGGGATTTGTCCCGGTGATCATATTGCGCTTTTGCTAGAGCGATCGATAGAACTGGTGGTAGCTCAATTGGCTATTCTTAAAGCCGGTGCCGTTTACGTGCCGGTTGATCCCAGTGTGCCGGATGATCGGAAGAATTGGCTGATAAATGACTGTTCAGCTAAGTTGCTGATTACTGATGAACAATCTGAGATTCCTGTCGGCCTTTTGGTTCCGTTGTTTCGTTTCTCGGATGAGACAGACACGAGCAAAGAGGCAGATTCCCTCAACCCTGATTTACCGCATTCCAGCGCCGATTTAGCGTATATCATGTACACCTCCGGTTCTACCGGTACACCTAAAGGGGTATTGGTACCCCATCGTGCAGTGGCACGGTTGGTTATCAATAATGGTTATGCCGAAATCGGTCAGGATGATCGGGTTGCTTTTACAGCTAATCCTGCTTTCGATGCCAGCACATTTGAAGTCTGGGCGCCGTTACTCAATGGCGGAGCATTAGTGGTTATTGACCGCGCCACGTTATTAACACCACAGGAGTTAGTGCGGGTTTTACAGGCCCACCAGATCACGCTTCTGTGGCTGACTATCGGGTTGTTTAACCGGCTGGCGGCAGAGTTATCTCCGGTTCTGCCGCAGATTAAGATCCTGATTTTCGGGGGAGACATACCCGATTTACATGTGATTGCTCAGGTTCTGGATAATCGTCCGCCACAACAATTATTGCAGGCTTATGGTCCGAGTGAGGGAACCACTTTTACCACCATGTATCCTATTGCGGCATTAGCGCAGGGAGTGACTCGCATCCCCATTGGTCGGCCGATAGCCAATACACGTATTTATCTGCTGGATGCTTATGGTCAGCCGGTACCGTCAGGTGCAATTGGTGAGATTTATGTAGGGGGAGATGGAGTGGCCTGCGGTTATCTTAATCGCCCTGACCAAACTGCTGAACGTTTCCTGACAGATCCATTTAGTGATCAACCGGATGCGCGTATGTATCGGACCGGGGATTTGGCCCGTTATCTGCCGGATGGCAATCTGGAATTTCTGGGCCGTAATGACCAACAGGTTAAAATCCGCGGCTTCCGTATTGAACCGGGGGAAATTGAGAATCGTCTAGTGGAGCATCCGGCGGTGCGAGAGGCGGCGGTGTTGGCGTTAGGCGATGGGCCGGAAAAACGGCTGGTGGCCTATGTGGCGGCAGAAGCCCATGAGGGGCTGGCGATGAGTCTACGTGATCACCTGAGCGCCATTTTACCGGATTACATGGTGCCGACAGCCTTTGTGCGTCTGGATGGGTTTCCACTGACTCCGAACGGTAAACTGGATCGCCGAGCGCTCCCAGCACCGGACAATGAAGCTTTGGCCCGTCAGGTTTATGCTGCGCCGCAAGGCGAAATGGAAATGGTTCTGACAGCGATTTGGCGTGAATTACTGGGGATTGAACAGGTCAGCCGGTATGACAGTTTCTTTGCACTGGGCGGCCACTCGTTGTTGGCTGTGCGGATGGTTGAACGCTTGCGTTACTTGGGGTTGACGCTGGCAGTGCGCGACCTGTTCCAGTCGCCAGTGTTGTTTGAATTAGCACAAACACTGGGGCAGCAACCGGTTATGGCGGTGCCGCCGAATGTGATTACGCCAGCGACGACGAAAATTACCCCAGAAATGTTGCCGCTGATTGATCTGACTCAGGCTGAGATTGACCGTATCGTCGGGCAGGTGCCGGGCGGGATGACTAATATTCAGGATATCTATGCCTTGTCGCCGTTGCAGGACGGTATTTTGTTCCACCATTTATTGGCAAACGAAGGCGATCCCTATCTGGTGGTCAGTCAGATGGCCTTTGCTGATCGCTCTCTGCTAGACCGTTATTTGGCGGCGGTGCGACAGGTGATTGATCGTCACGATATTCTGCGTACCGCCTTTATCTGGCAAGAGTTGTCAGTACCGGCTCAGGTAGTCTGGCGTCAGGCATCCTTGTCGGTGACTGAGCTGGCGCTGAACCCGGCTGATGGCCCGATTTGTGATCAACTGGTTCAACGTTTTAACCCCCGTCATTATCGTCTCGATTTGAGTCAGGCCCCGCTGTTGTGTTTTGTGGCGGCACAGGAGACCGATGGCCGCTGGTTGTTACTGGAATTGCAGCACCACCTGATTGGCGACCATACCGCAATGAAAGTGATGAACCGTGAAGTGCAGGCGTACCTTGCCGGACAAGGGAATAGCCTGCCTGACCCGGTACCGTTCCGCAATCTGGTGGCGCAGGCCCGGTTAGGAGGGTATCAGGAAGCGCATACCCGTTTCTTTACCGAGATGCTAGCGGAGGTGGATGAGCCAACGCTGCCGTTCGGGCTGACGGATGTGCATCGTGATGGATCTCAGGAGATAGCGTCCCATCGGCTGTTGACGGCCAGCTTGAATGATCGTCTGCGTAGTCAGGCTCGGCGTTTGGGAGTCAGTCTGGCGGCGTTGTGTCATTTGGCCTGGGCGCGGGTATTGTCGTGTACCAGTGGTCAGGAGAAAGTGGTGTTTGGCACCGTGCTGTTTGGGCGCATGGCGGCGGGAGAAGGGGCAGACAATGGCATGGGGTTATTTATTAATACCCTGCCGCTACGGCTGGACATCGATGATACGTCGGTACGAGACAGCGTACAGGCAGTACATACCCGGCTGGCGGGATTGTTGGAACATGAACATGCTTCACTGGCGCTGGCTCAACGATGCAGTGGGGTTGCCAGCGGTACGCCGCTCTTTAGCGCCCTGATGAACTACCGCCATAATGATCAGTCGGCTTCCTTGGATAAAATGATGGAGGGGGTTGAATTCCTGGGCGAACAGGAGAGCACTAACTACCCCTTTGGGATGTCGGTGGAGGACGATGGCGCTACATTGGGGTTGATCGCTCATGTGGTGCAACCGTTTGATCCGGGAAGTCTATGCAATTATATGCAGCAGGCGCTGGAGAGTTTGGCAGAGGCCCTTGAGCAGGCTCCAGAGACACCAGTATGGGCACTGAATATCCTGCCGGAAACTGAACGCACATTATTACTGGAAACTTGGAACGCTACGGAGACCCCATATCCAGAGGCGTTATGCATTCATCAGTTATTTGAACAACAGGTGGAGAAAACCCCGGAGGCCACGGCACTGGTGTATCAAGAGCAGACACTGAGTTATGCCGAGTTAAATGCCTGCGCCAACCGGTTGGCCCATCAACTGATTGCATGTGGTGTAACGCCGGAACAACCGGTGGCGATTTGCGTGGCCCGCTCACCGGCGATGGTGGTGGCGTTGTTGGCGGTGTTGAAAGCCGGTGGAGCCTATGTGCCGTTGGATTCAACTTACCCGGCGGAGCGTCTGACGTATATCCTGAATGACACTGCCCCATCAGTGGTCTTGGCTGATGCGATCGGACAGGCCGCACTGGGTGACGAGGCATTGGCCGGGCTGACGGTAATTGACCCGACTATCCAGCCTGACCAACCGGACAGCAATCCATCAGTGGCTGGATTAACGCCACAGCATCTGGCTTATGTGATTTACACCTCCGGTTCAACCGGGCAGCCGAAAGGGGTGATGGTAGAACATCAGGCGGTGTATCAACGTTATCTGGGGGTTAATGAACCCTATGCCATCACCGCGCAAGACCGGGTATTGCAATTTGCCGCGTTTGCGTTTGATGTTTCAGTGGAAGAGTGTTTCTCGTCATTATGCAGCGGCGCCACGCTAGTGATTCGCGATGATAGCTGGCTGGCTTCAATGGCGGAATTTATTGCTTTAGCCCGGCAAAGCCGTATTACGGTAATGTTTTTGCCGACCTTATTCTGGTCTGAACTGGCGGTCCGAGACAACGGATTACCGCTGCCGGAGTGTCTCAGACTGATCATCATTGGCAGTGAGGCGGTTAAAAAGAACGCTATTCAGGATTGGTTTAGGCAGGAAGGCCACCGACCTCGGCTATTGAACGCTTATGGTCCGACGGAAAATACCGTGACGGCGACCTGTAAAGAAATCTTATCCCCGGCAGATGATCGTTCTATCGGTCGACCGATTAGAAATACTCGTGTCTATCTGTTGGACAAATACAGCCAACCTGTGCCATTGGGCTGCGTGGGCGAAATGTATATTGGGGGCGTAGGTGTGGCACGGGGTTATCTGAACCGGCTGACATTGAGCGAAGAACGTTTTATGCCAGATTCCTTTAGTCCGGTGTCCAATGCGCGAATGTATCGCACCGGAGATTTAGCGCGTTATCTGCCGGACGGTGAGTTGGAATTCTTCGGTCGTAACGACCAACAGGTTAAAATTCGCGGCTTCCGGGTTGAACTGGGGGAAATTGAAACTTGGCTGGTGGAACATCCGGCGGTACAGGAAGCGGCGGTGCTGGCGCAGGATGATGAGCTGGGCAAACGGCTGGTTGCTTATGTAGCGGCACAAGCGCATGAGAAATTGACGGCTGATTTACGCGAACACCTGTGCGCAGTTTTACCTGACTATATGATACCGGCGGCCTTTGTGCGACTGGATAGCTTCCCGCAAACGCCGAATGGCAAGCTGGATCGCCGGGCGTTGCCGGCACCGGGGGAGGCGGCGTTTGCCCGTCAAGTTTATGAAGCCCCGCAAGGGAAGATAGAAACGATGTTGGCGGCTGTTTGGTGTGAGTTACTGGGCGTTGAACAGATTAGCCGACATGACAGCTTCTTTGCATTGGGCGGCCACTCCTTACTCGCCGTGCGTATGATTGAACGATTGCGGCGTGTCGGTCTGGGTGTATCAGTACAAATGCTATTTCAGCATCCAACACTCCGTGTTCTGGCACAGTCTCTGGTTCAGCATGATGAAATCCGCGTGCCTGACAACGGTATTACATCGGATACAACGGTGCTGACACCTGAAATGTTGCCGCTGATTGATTTAACTCAGGCTGATATTGACCGCATCGTCGGACAGGTACCGGGTGGGATGGCGAATATTCAGGATATCTATGCACTGTCGCCATTGCAGGATGGTATTTTGTTCCACCATTTGTTGGAGAATGAAGGTGATACGTATCTGTTAGTCAGCCAGATGGTCTTTGCTGATCGGGCGCTGTTGGATCGCTATTTGGCGGCGATTCAACAGACCATTGATCGGCACGATATCTTACGTACCGCCTTTATCTGGCAAGGATTGTCAATGCCGGCGCAGGTGGTCTGGCGTCAGGCTCCATTGTCAGTGACTGAATTGACGCTAAACCCGGCTGACGGTCCGGTCAGTGACCAGTTAACCCGGCGTTTTGATCCCGCTCACTATCGTCTTGACCTGAGTCAAGCCCCGTTACTGCGTTTTGTTATCGCGCAGGAAACGGATGGTCGTTGGTTGTTACTGGAATTGCACCATCACTTGATTGGCGACCATGAAACGATGGAAGTGATGCACCGCGAAGTGCAGGCGTATCTGACAGGGCAAGAGGAGCGCTTGCCGACGCCGGTTCCTTTCCGCAATCTGGTGGCGCAGGCTCGGTTGGGTGTCAGTCAGGAAGAACACACCCGCTTCTTTACCGAGATGTTGGCAGAGGTGGAGGAATCGACGCTACCGTTCGGGTTGACGGAGGTACATCGTGATGGTTCGCAGGTGACGGAATCCCACCGGATGTTGGTTCCTGAGCTAAATGATCGTTTGCGTCGTCAGGCTCGATGTTTGGGCGTCAGTCTGGCGGCGTTGTGTCATCTGGCTTGGGCGCAGGTGTTGTCCTGTACCAGTGGTCAGCCGAGTGTCGTATTTGGTACGGTGCTGTTTGGCCGTATGCAGGCGGGAAGCGGTGCTGACAGTGGCATGGGGTTGTTTATCAATACCTTGCCGTTGCGGCTGGATATCGATGAGACCCCAGTGCGGGATAGCGTACAGACTGCACATATCCGACTGGCCGGATTATTGGCGCATGAGCATGCTTCACTGGCGCTGGCTCAACGTTGCAGTGGGGTTGCCAGCGGTACGCCACTGTTTAGCGCACTGTTGAACTATCGGCACAATGCTTTGTCGGCAATGTCAGATGAACTGATCAGCGGTATTGAATTTCTTGACGCACAGGAGCGAACTAACTACCCATTTGTGCTGTCAGTGGAGGATTTTGGCGAATCTCTGGGGTTGACGGCTCAGGTCGTGCAACCGTTTAAGCCGGAGAGCCTATGCGGTTATATGCAACAGGCGCTGGAGAGTCTGGCGGAAGTTTTGGAGCAAGCGCCGGAGACACCGATACGAGCGTTGAATATCCTGCCTGAAACGGAACGCACACGGTTGCTGGAAACCTGGAACGCTACGGAAACCGCCTATCCTGATGCGTTATGTATTCATCAATTGTTTGAGCGGCAGGTAGAGAAGACCCCGGAGGCGACGGCGCTGATAGCGGGAGATAAAACCTTAAGCTATACGGAACTGAATACATGCGCTAACCGATTGGCTCATCAGCTAATCGAACAGGGAATTCGTCCGAATGACCATGTTGCGATCCTGTTAGAGCGCTCGATGGAGCTGGTGGTGGCCCAATTGGCGATTCTTAAAGCCGGTGCTGTTTACGTGCCGGTTGATCCCAGTATGCCGGATGAACGGAAAAATTGGCTGATAAGTGATTGTTCCGCTCGGTTGCTGCTTACCGATACACGGACTGATATTCCGGCTAACTTGACTGTTCCGCTATTGCGTCTCTCGGATGAGAAAAGTGCGAACAGAGAACAAGATCGTATCAACCCTGATTTGCCGCGTTCCAGCACCGAGTTAGCGTATATCATGTATACCTCCGGTTCGACCGGCACACCCAAAGGGGTTTTAGTGCAGCATCGTGCTATGGTTCGGTTGGTCATTAATAATGGCTATACCAACATCGGGCCGGAGGATCGGGTGGCCTTTACGGCTAATCCGGCTTTCGATGCCAGCACGTTTGAAGTTTGGGCGCCGTTGCTTAATGGTGGTGTTTTAGTGGTTATCGACCGCGCCACCTTATTAACGCCACAGGAGTTAGTACTGACGTTACAGGAGCGCCGCATCACAGTTTTATGGCTGACTATCGGGTTATTTAACCGGTTGGTGGCAGAGTTATCTCCCATTCTGCCGCAAATTAAGATCCTGATTTTCGGAGGAGATATCCCCGATTTACAGGTGATTGCTCAAGTTCTGGATAATCGACCGCCACAACAACTCTTGCAAGCCTATGGTCCGAGTGAAGGGACCACTTTTACCACCATGTATCCTATCGAGGCGTTACCGCAGGGAGCGAGCCGGATACCTATTGGTCGGCCAATAGCGAATACACGGGTTTATGTGCTGGATGCGTATGGTCAGCCGGTACCGCCGGGTGTGATCGGTGAAATTTATGTCGGTGGCGATGGGGTCGCTCAAGGTTATTTGAATCGCCCTGAGTTAACCGCCGAACGTTTCCTGATCGATCCATTCAGTGATGAATCTGATGCTCGTATGTATCGCACCGGGGATTTGGCCCGTTACCTACCGGACGGTAATCTGGAGTTCCTGGGCCGAAATGACCAGCAGGTGAAAATCCGAGGGTTCCGCATTGAACCGGGAGAAATTGAGGCGCGTCTGGTGGAGCATCCGGCGGTGCGTGAGGCGGCTGTATCGGCGCTAGGTGATGGGTCGGATAAACGGCTGGTGGCCTATGTGGTCGCGCCCGAGGATGACGGGCTGGTGAATAGTTTGCGTGATTACCTGAGCAAAATTTTGCCTGACTATATGGTGCCGTCAGCTTTTGTACGTCTGGATACGTTTCCATTGACGCCGAACGGTAAGTTGGATCGTCGGGCGCTACCGGCACCGGACAGTGAAGCCGTTGCTCGTCAGGCTTACGTAGCGCCGCAAGGCGAAACGGAAATGACGCTAGCGGCGATTTGGCGTGAATTACTGGGGATTGAACAGGTTAGCCGGTATGACAGCTTCTTTGCGTTGGGCGGCCATTCACTACTCGCTGTACGTATGATTGAACGCCTGCGTCACTTGGGGTTGACGCTGGCGGCGCGTGATCTGTTCCAGTCTCCGGTGCTGTCAGATCTGGCGCAAACGTTGGGACAGCATCAGGCCGTAATCGTGCCGGGTAACGTGATCACCCCGGCAACTACGATGCTGACACCGGCAATGTTGCCGCTAATTGATTTGACCCAAACTGACATTGACCGCATCGTCGGGCAAGTGCCGGGCGGGGTTGCCAATATTCAGGATATCTATGCCCTGTCGCCATTGCAGGACGGTATTTTGTTCCATCACCTATTGGCAAACAAAGGGGACCCCTATTTATTAACCGGTCAGATGGTCTTTACTGAGCGGACTTTGCTGGACCGTTATCTGGCGGCGGTGCAACAGGTGGTTAATAGACACGATATCCTGCGTACAGCCTTTATCTGGCAAGGATTGTCAGTGCCCGCCCAAGTAGTTTGGCGTCAGGCATCTTTGTCGGTGATTGAGCTGACACTAAACCCAGCCGATGGACCGGTTAGCGGGCAATTGGCTGAGCGTTTTGATCCCCGTCACCATCGTTTAGACCTGAACGAAGCCCCGTTATTACGCTTTGTGATAGCACAGGAAACCGATGGCCGTTGGATTGTACTGCAATTATTGCATCATTTGATTGGCGACCATACCACGTTGGACGTGATGAATCGTGAAGTCCAGGCTTATCTGGACGGGCAGGAGGAGAGCCTGCTAACGCCGACGCCTTTCCGCAATTTGGTGGCGCAGGCCCGGTTGGGGGTAAGTCAGGAAGCGCATATCCGTTTCTTTACTGACATGTTAGCCGGGGTGGATGAACCTACGCTGCCGTTCGGATTGACGGAGGTGCATCGTGATGGCTCGCAGGTGACGGAATCGCAGCGGATGTTGGCGACTGAGCTGAATGACCGTCTGCGTGGTCAAGCCCGACGTTTGGGGGTGAGTCTGGCGGCTTTATGTCATTTGGCTTGGGCGCAGGTGTTGTCGCGTACCAGCGGACAGGAACAGGTGGTGTTCGGTACCGTAATATTTGGGCGTATGGCGGTGGGGAAAGGGGTTGATAGCGGTATGGGGCTATTTATCAATACCTTGCCGTTGCGGCTGGATATGAATGATACGCCGGTGCGTGATAGTGTACAGGCAGTGCATAGCCGGTTAGCGGGATTGTTGGAACATGAACATGCCTCACTGGCGCTGGCCCAGCGTTGTAGTGGGGTGCTGGATGGCATTCCATTGTTCAGCGCCTTGTTGAACTACCGGCATAATGATCAGCCAGATCCTTTGGATGGAACGATGGACGGTATTGAATTCCTTGGGGCGCAGGAGTTTACCAACTATCCGTTTGCCTTATCGGTGGAAGATTTTGGTGACGCACTGGGGCTGACGGCTCAAGTTATCCAGCCGTTTGAGCCTGAACGGGTATGTGGCTATATGCAGCAGGCACTGGAGAGCTTGGCGGCGGCACTGGAACAGACCCCGGAAACGCCGGTACGGACATTGAACATTCTGCCTGAAACAGAGAGTACGTTACTGTTGAACACCTGGAATGCGATGGAAACCTCGTATCTTAACCCGTTATGTATTCATCAATTGTTTGAACAACAGGTAGAGCAAAGCCCGGACGCGACAGCGTTAGTGTATGAGGCGCAAACGTTCAGTTATGCCGAATTAAATGCCCGCGCTAATCGGTTGGCCCATCAGCTCATTGCGCTAGGTGTAGAACCGGACCAGCGGGTGGCGATTTGCGTGACACGTTCACCGGCGATGGTCGTGGGATTATTGGCGGTGCTGAAAGCGGGCGCGGCTTATGTGCCGCTGGACCCGGAGTATCCGGGCGAACGTCTATCACATATTTTGATCGATGTCTCACCGGTTATTTTACTGGCTGATGCCGTTGGGCGTACTGTGTTGGGCGAAAACGTGCTGACCGGGCTGACAGTGCTTGATCCGAATAGATTGCCTGACCTGCCAGACAGCAATCCACAGATACCGGAATTGACCTCACGACATCTGGCGTATGTGATTTACACCTCCGGTTCGACCGGTACGCCAAAGGGGGTGATGGTTGAACATCGGCAACTGGTCAGTCAAATTACTTCTTTGAACATGAAGTGGTCGCTTAACGCATCTGACCGTATATTACAATTTTGCAACCCCTCTTTTGATGTTTGCGCATCAGAAATATTTTGCGCAATAACCTTGGGGGCACAATTAGTTTTGAGAACAGATCAGTGGCTCCTGAGCGCGCAGGAGTTCTGGCGTCTGTGCGAGTGTTATAAAATTACCTACCTTGCGATACCAGCCCAATTCTGGCGGATAATCTCAAATGTTAATGAAGGCGATATCTATCAGGGCCTAAGAATTATCTGCATTGGTGGGGAAGCGATACCTGATCATGAGTTACAACGCTGGCTATCGGTTCACGGTGAATACCCTGTTCTGGCTAATTGCTACGGTCCTACTGAGGCCACAATTACCACGACGACATCCTGCCTAAGCGAGGGGATGGGGCAGGCCAATATCATTGGTCGTCCGCTGCCGAATACCCGTGTTTACCTGCTCGACGTTCAGGAGCAGCCAGTACCGTTAGGCGCGGTGGGGGAATTGTATATTGGGGGAGCGGGTGTAGCGCGGGGTTATCTCAACCGTGCTGAACTGACTGCGGAATACTTCCTGACTGATCCGTTTGACGATAATCCAAATGCACGAATGTATCGCACCGGGGATTTGGTTCGCTATCTGCCGGATGGCAATCTGGAATTCCTGGGGCGTAATGATCATCAGGTGAAAATTCGCGGCTTCCGGGTTGAACCAGGTGAAATTGAGGCCCGGTTGGTGGAGCATCCTGCGGTAAGTCAATCTGTGGTGCTGGCGTTGGGGGAAGGGCAGGATAAACGCTTGGTTGCTTATGTAGTGGCGCAAGCGGATGAGAGGCTGGTGAATAACTTGCGTACCCACTTGAGTGTTATTTTACCTGACTATATGGTGCCGTCAGCCTTTGTGCGTTTGGACGCTTTTCCATTGACGCCAAACGGTAAGTTGAATCGTCATGCGTTACCGGAGCCGGGCAGTGAAGCGTTTGCTCGTCAGGCTTACGAGGCGCCACAAGGCGAAACGGAAACCGTATTAGCCGAGATTTGGTGTGAATTGCTAGGGGTTGAGCAGGTTAGCCGGTATGACAATTTCTTCGCGTTGGGCGGTCACTCGTTGCTTGCTATGCGAATGATGAATCTTGCCGCTGGCCGAGGGTTGATTTTTACACTGAATACTTTGTTCCAATTCCCGGTGCTGGCCGAATTGACCGCAAAAATCACCTCAGATTTATTGTCTCAGCCGCAAAGCAGCGCTATATCGGTGCGACCTGATGGAGCAGGATTGCCGCTGTTCTTTGTTCCCAGTGGCATGGGTGATTATTCTTATGTCTTCGGGCTGGCTCAACATATCCCGTCAGGCTACCCGATTTATGCGCTGCCTTGGCCATCGATCAGTGAAGAACCGATGTTAACGATGGAAGAGCAGGCAGCCAGAATGATCGCCTTGATGAAAGCCGTTCAACCGGCAGGCCCATACCAGATAAGCGGTTACTCTTCTGGTGGGATATTGGCTTATGCCATTGCTCAACAGCTTTTGAGTGCTGGCGAGCGGGTCAATTTCCTAGGGTTGATTGATACGCCTGCGCCTCATTATTTTGGTAAAGAGTCCATGCAGTCCAAACACCATTTCTTTACTGAGCTGGCCCGGCAGTCAGGGGAGGCGTGCAAAGAAGAGATTGCTGCGCTATACCGGCGAATTGATGAATTGGATTTGGTTCAGTTTATTGCTGCGGCGCAAGAATTGGCGTTGTATCCAGCAAATCAGCGTGCTGATGTGATTGCAAAATGTTGGCGGCAGATCGAACGTTACACACAAATCGTTGCCGATTATGAGCCGCCAGCATTAGCGATAACGCTGCATCAGTTCTATGCGGTAGAACCTTCTCCTGCTGTTTCTTTTGTGGTGGATGAAAAGCCAGAATCCGTGAACATAGAACCGTCGTTAGGTTGGGAGCGGGTAATGCCTGATACTTCACTTCAATTGATTGCTACTCCGGGTAACCATTTTAGTTTATTGGAGGATAATGAGAATAAAATCACTTTAGCTCAGATTTTGAATAGGGCGTTGGCAATCAACTATGACGAGGAGGCTTCGTAATACTGATATATTAAGGAAGTACTCAATTATTTAGTTCTAGTGTGATAATCCGGTATGTATTTATTATACCGGATTTTTTATGCATTAAAATAGAATAAGGGAAGTTATCATTCCCATATAAGTTATTTTTTTAGGTTTCTTTGTTATTATTGTTGCTATTTTATATTGTGTGAACTCAAACGGATTTGATTGTTGATTTTATTTTATTTTGTTGATTGACTTGATATCGAAATTATATTTTTAATTGTGGTGTTATTGTTGGGGATATTTATTGTAATAGATAATTATGAGAAGATAATTGAAGGTGTGATCATGGTAATGTGTTTTTTGGTGGTGATATAGGCTGGTTTAATTACCCTTAATTTCATGATCTCGCTTTGGAATATATCGGGTTTATTTTAAATGCTCGTGATAATTAAAGACCTTACCTATTAGGGGTAATTGTTGCGGGCCGTTTTTATAAATGAACAGCAAATACGGACGGTGCAGATAGCCCGGCGTATACACGTAATATGTGAAGGGTAATTCGCCTTGTTCTCTATGGCAAAGAATAGTAAGTAAAATAGTCATATTGGGAGGGGTATATAATTGAATAATATTAAATTTAATCCCATCTTGCACCGCGTGTTGATAAATATCTCTGGGCGTCAGAAAAATAACATCACAAAACGATCTAATTGGAATATATCTCGTTATAATCAATATTTTATTGAGTTTATTATTATGCATGTCACATTATCTTATTATTATGAAATAATATGTGGTGATGTTAATTGTAATTTGTAATGTTTCTTTATGGTATTGAATATAATAATGTCATTATAGTGACAAGAATAGACTGTTTTATTTGTGTAATTAAGGTCGATTATTTGTTCGGTTATTAGGGGAATTAGCGTGCAAAAATGACTAATTGGCCGTTATTAATCGAGCGATGGTACGATTTTTGAATATTTTGAATTGATGTCGGATACGTCCGATTTTATTTCTTGGGGGCAAGAAGTAAGAAAGAAATATTGGTGATGGCTGTCAGGTATGACAGTTTTCAAATTTCTAACAGATTCGTTGAGGTAATAGATGAAAGGTAACATTGCTACAGCGGGAAATGTTCTTAAAGACCAAGCTCTCTCTCAGATGTCATGTGAAAATATAACTCATAATACGTATGATACATCGATTCCATCACGAATATGCGTTGTGGTGGGGGGAACAACCCTTGCGGTGTTTTGCGCCGAGCAAATTTTGGCGGCTGGGCATACCATACAAGCAGTGCTACCTACTGATACTGTTCTACAAACATGGGCTGCCCAACAAGGGATTGTTTGTGTGAACTCGGTTGATGCATTACAAGAACAAATCACGTCACAGCCTGTCGATTGGCTTTTTTCAATCGTTAACCCAATCATCTTGCCGGTGGCGCTCATTGAACAAATTCGTGGCGGGGCTTTTAATTATCATAATAGCCCCCTGCCACGCTATGCGGGTAGTCATGCAACCTCTTGGGCGTTGTTAGCTCGGGAGACACATTACGCTATTTCTTGGCACTGTATTGAAGGCGGTGTGGATACCGGCGATATTGCCGTGCAATGGCCGGTATCGATTGAGGAACAGGATAATGCTTTCTCGTTGAATCTGAAATGTTATCAGGCGGCTCAGGAAGGATTTGTTGAACTACTGAAAAATCTGGGGCGCGACGCACTGGTGACTTATCCTCAGGATCTCTCGCAACGGAGTTTTTATGCTCAGTCGCGTCGTCCCGATTGGGGAGGATATTTGTGTTGGGAGCAGTCGGGAGAAGTCCTGTCAGCTTTAGTGCGAGCATTAGATTTTGGGGAGAATTATTTAAACCCATTGGGTTGCCCGAAACTGTTGCTGAGGCAGGGCCCGGTACAAATTTCCTGGCTTCAGCGGTTGAACACGTGCTCTGATGGTCTACCCGGTACGTTGATTAGTGTGGAGGAGGATGCCTGGCAGGTGACGACCGGCAGTGAGGATGTGCAGATTGGGGGATTCGCTACCCTTGAAGGTCATCCGTTGTCTGCCAGAGCGCTTGCCGATATATCGGAACTTAGACCGGGTAAACAGCTTCCTTTACTCTCCTCACAACAAGCGCAGAATGTAAAAGATACCCTTCAAACACTCGCACCTAGTGAACCATTTTGGTATGAGCGTCTTGCCTCGTTGCAACCACTCCAGTTGCCTTTTGAAATGATTGGAAAACAGGCGGAACCCCAATGGGGAATCAGCCCCTGGCAGCCTTCATTGCCAAAAAATGGTGGAGAAGACCCATTACAGACACTGTTGCAGGTATTCGTTATCTATCTTGCGCGTTTGACTCAGCAGACTGAGTTCCAAATCGGCTGGTGTGTGGACGAGGCAAAAGATAAACCAGATATATTGACAGGCTTGTCATCGGTGGCGCCGATGGTTGTTGAGGTGGCGTTTGATAAGCCGTGGTCTGTGGTAGCTGACTGGATGGATAACGAGTTTGTTCGATTGGCGCGGCACCGCACATTTAGTCGTGATCTTCTTTCCCGTTCTCCTTCACTGCGCTCTATCCCGGAATTAAGAACAAGCCGACCGTGGCAGATCGCCGTTTCTGTGATACAGGATGACAAATCGTGTGATCAGATAGTATCCGGCGAATTGCTGACGTTGCAGATCAATGCGCAGGGTGGTTTCCGCTGGATCTATGATGAAAATCGACTGAGCCCGGAAGTTATTCTGCGGATGAGTGAACATTTGCAGGTGCTGGCATCATCAAAAAGGATGAGTGATGAAATCCCCGTGGGGCAGCTTAATTTATTGCCTGAGACTGAACGTAGGTTGTTGCTGGAAACCTGGAACGCTACTGAAACCGCGTATCCAGAGGCGTTATGCATTCATCAGTTGTTTGAACAACAGGTGGAGAAAAACCCGGAGGCAATAGCACTGATAGCGGGAGATAACACTTTCAGTTATATGGAACTGAATGCCCGCGCCAATCGGTTAGCTCGTCAACTCATCGAACAAGGGGTGTGTCCCGGTGATCATGTCGCGTTTCTGCTAGCGCGCTCGATGGAGCTGGTGGTAGCCCAATTGGCGATTCTCAAAGCCGGCGCCGTTTATGTGCCGATTGATCCCAGTGTGCCGGATGAGCGGAAAAACTGGCTGATAAGTGATTGTTCCGCCAGATTATTGCTCACCGATACACAGGCGGATATTCCGGCTAACCTGGCTGTGCCGCTGTTTCTCCTCTCGGATGAGACAGACACGGGCCGCGAGGAAGATCATCTTAACCTTGACTTACCGCGTTCCAGCACCGAACTAGCGTATATCATGTACACCTCCGGTTCTACCGGGACACCCAAAGGGGTTTTGGTGCCGCATCGCGCGGTAATCCGGTTGGTTATCAATAATGGCTATGCTGAAATCGGGCCGGATGATCGGGTGGCTTTTGCCGCTAATCCGGCTTTTGACGCCAGCACGTTTGAAGTTTGGGCGCCGTTGCTTAATGGTGGCGCATTAGTGGTTGTTGATCACGCCACTTTGCTGACGCCGCAGGCGTTTGTAGAAGCTTTACAGATTCAGCGAATGACGGTTCTGTGGTTGAGCGTCGGGTTGTTTAACCGTCTGGCAGCGGAACTGTCTCCGGTTTTGCCGCAGATAAAGCTGCTAATTGTCGGCGGAGACGCCCTTGATCCCCATGTTATCGGCCAGGTACTGAACACCAGTCCGCCGCAACAGCTATTAAATGGTTACGGGCCAAGTGAAGGCACCACTTTTACGGCAACGTATCGAATCAATGCAGTCGCACCGGGAATGACTAATATCCCGATTGGTAGACCGGTAGCCAACACGCGGGTTTATCTGTTGGATGCCTATGGTCAGCCGGTGCCGTTAGGGGTGGTCGGAGAGATTTATGTGGGTGGAGATGGGGTGGCTTGTGGTTATCTTAACCGGCCTGAATTGACCGCCGAACGTTTCCTTACCGATCCGTTCAGTGATAACCCGGATGCTCGCCTGTACCGCACCGGGGATTTGGCCCGTTATCTGCCGGACGGCAATCTGGAATTCCTGGGCCGAAACGATCAGCAGGTTAAAATCCGCGGCTTCCGCGTTGAACTCGGGGAAATTGAAGCCCGGTTAGCCGAGCACCCAACGGTGCGTGAGGCGGCGGTGTTGGCTCGGGGGGAAGGGCAGGATAAACGACTGGTGGCCTATGTGGCGGCGGAAGCCCATGACGGGCTGGTGAACAGTCTGCGTGCTCATCTGCAAGCTATTTTGCCTGACTATATGGTGCCGTCAGCCTTTGTGCGGCTGGATGCGTTTCCGCTAACGGCGAACGGTAAATTGGATCGTCGCGCACTACCGGCACCTGATAGTGAAGCCTTTGCCCGTCAGATTTACGAAGCGCCTCAAGGAGAAACAGAAATAGTGCTGGCGGCGATTTGGCGTGAATTACTGGGGATTGAGCAGATAAGCCGGTATGACAGCTTTTTTGCTCTGGGTGGTCATTCGCTACTCGCGATACGGGTGGTTGAACGGCTGCGTCACTTGGGATTGACACTGACGGCGCGTGATCTGTTCCAATCGCCGGTGTTATCAGACCTGGCGCAAACATTGGGACAGCATCAAGCTGTGATAATACCGCCTAACGTTATTACGCCAGCAACTACGGCCCTGACGCCAGCGATGTTGCCGCTGATTGATTTGACTCAGGCTGACATTGACCGCATCGTCGGGCAGGTGCCGGGCGGGATCGCTAATATTCAGGATATCTACGCCCTATCGCCGTTGCAGGATGGTATTTTGTTCCACCATTTACTGGCAAACGAAGGTGATCCCTATCTGTTGACGGGGCAAATGGCTTTTGCTGATCGGGCGCTGTTGGATCGTTATCTGGCGGTGGTGCAACGGGTGGTTGATCGCCACGATATCTTACGTACCGCTTTTATCTGGCAAGGATTGTCAGTCCCAGCGCAAGTGGTCTGGCGTCAGGCCACTTTATCGGTGACTGAACTGACATTAAACCCGGTTGATGGCCCGGTTAGTGAACAGTTAATCCAGCACTTTGATCCACGTCAGCATCGTCTCGACCTGAGTGAAGCGCCGTTATTGCGTTTTGCCGTGGCGCAAGAAACCGATGGTCGTTGGATTCTGCTGCAATTGCTGCATCACCTGATTGGCGACCATGAAACAATGGAAGTGATGCACCGCGAAGTTCAGGCATATCTAACAGGTCAGGAGGAGAGCCTGCCTGTACCGGTGCCTTTCCGCAATCTGGTGGCTCAGGCCCGGCTGGGGGTGAATCAGGAGGAACATACCCGCTTCTTTACCGAGATGCTGGCGGAAGTGGATGAACCGACGCTGCCATTCGGCTTGACAGAGGTGCATCGTGATGGTTCACAGGTGACGGAATCTCACCGGATGTTGGCGCCTGAGTTGAATACCCGTTTGCGCGGTCAGGCCCGGCGTTTGGGCGTCAGTCTGGCGGCGTTGTGTCATCTGGCCTGGGCACAGGTATTGGCGCGTACCAGTGGTCAGGAGCAAGTCGTGTTTGGCACCGTACTGTTTGGGCGTATGCAGGCAGCGGATGGCGCCGACAATGGTATGGGGCTGTTTATTAATACCTTGCCATTGCGGTTGGATATCGATGAAACCCCGGTACGGGAGAGTGTACAGATTGCTCATACCCAACTCGCCGGATTACTGGCGCATGAGCATGCGTCACTGGCGCTGGCTCAGCGTTGCAGTGGGGTTGCCAGTGGTACGCCGCTCTTTAGCGCCCTGTTGAACTATCGGCATAATGCCTTATCGGCAGCATCAGATGAACTGATTGGCGGTATTGAATTCCTTGGCATACAGGAACGAACCAACTACCCGTTAGTGCTGTCAGTGGAAGATTTTGGCGATGCACTGGGACTGACAGCTCAGGTAGTGCAACCGTTTGAGTCAGAACGGGTATGTGGTTATATGCAACAGACGCTGGAGAGTCTGGTGGAGGCTCTTGAGCAAACCCCGGATATGGCTGTTCGGGCATTGGAAATTCTGCCGGAAGCGGAACAGACGTTGCTGTTAAAAAATTGGAACGCCACGGAAACCGCCTATCCTGATGCGTTATGTATCCATCAGTTGTTTGAACAACAGGCGGAGAAAACCCCTGACGCGATAGCATTAGTGTATGAAGATCAGACCCTCAGTTATGCCGAATTAAATGCCCGCGCTAACCGGTTGGCTCGTCAACTCATAGAACAAGGGATGTGTCCCGGTGATCATGTCGCGTTTCTGCTAGAGCGCTCGATGGAGCTGGTAGTGGCGCAATTGGCGATTCTCAAAGCCGGTGCTGTTTACGTGCCGATAGATCCTAATGTGCCGGATGAGCGGAAAAATTGGCTGATAAATGATTGCTCCGCCAGATTGCTGCTTACCGATACACAGGCGGACATTCCGGCGGATCTGGCTGTGCCGCTGTTGCGTCTCTCGGATGAGACAGAGACAGACAACGAGGAAGATCGCCTTAACCTTGACTTACCGCGTTCCAGCACTGAGTTGGCGTATATCATGTACACCTCCGGTTCGACCGGGATACCTAAAGGCGTCTTGGTGCCGCATCGTGCGGTGGTCCGGCTGGTGATTAACAACGGCTATGCTGAAATCGAACCCGATGATCGGGTGGCTTTTGCCGCTAACCCGGCTTTCGATGCCAGCACGTTTGAAGTCTGGGCGCCGTTGCTGAATGGTGGCGCGTTAGTGGTTGTTGATCACGCCACTTTGCTGACGCCGCTAGAGTTTGTACAGGTTCTACAAGTTCAGCGAATTACTGTTCTGTGGTTGAGTGTTGGATTGTTTAACCAGCTAGCAGAAGAGCTATCTCCGGTTTTACCGCAGATAAGGCTCCTGATTGTCGGCGGAGATGCCCTTGATCCGCATGTTATCGGTCAGGTGCTGCGCACGAATCCGCCACAACAGCTATTAAATGGCTATGGGCCGAGTGAGGGCACTACCTTCACGACCACATACCGTATCAATGCAGTCGCGCCGGGAGCGACCAACATCCCGATTGGCCGACCGGTAGCCAACACGCGGGTTTATCTGTTGGATGCCTATGGCCAGCCGGTGCCGTTGGGGGTAGTCGGAGAGATTTATGTGGGTGGAGATGGGGTGGCCTATGGTTACCTTAATCGGCCTGAATTGACCGCCGAGTGTTTCCTTGTCGATCCGTTCAGTGATAACCCGGATGCCCGTATGTACCGCAGCGGAGATTTGGCGCGTTATCTGCCGGACGGCAATCTGGAGTTCTTGGGCCGTAATGATCAGCAGGTTAAAATCCGCGGTTTTCGTATTGAACCAAAAGAAATTGAGGCCCGGTTAGCCGAGCATCCAACGGTGCGTGAAGTGGCGGTGTTGGTACAGGGGGAAGGTCAGAATAAACGGCTGGTGGCCTATGTGGTGGAATCAGCGGATGACGGGCTGGCGGACAGCTTGCATACTCACCTGAGCACTATTTTACCTGACTATATGGTGCCAGCGGCCTTTGTGCGGCTGGATGCTTTTCCGTTGACGTCGAACGGTAAGTTGGATCATCGGGCGTTACCGGTGCCGGACAATGAAATTGTTGCCCGTCAGGTTTACGCTGAGCCTCGGGGAGAAACAGAAATAGCGCTGGCGGCGATTTGGCGTGAATTACTGGGGATTGAGCAGATAAGCCGGTATGACAGCTTTTTTGCCTTGGGTGGTCATTCATTGCTTGCTGTACGTATGATTGGGCGCTTGCGTCATTTGGGACTGACACTGACGGCGCGTGATCTGTTTCAGTCGCCGGTGCTGTCAGATCTGGCGCAAACATTAGGACAGCATCAGGCTGTGAAAGTGCCGCCTAACGTCATTACGCCAGCAACCACAGAGTTGACGCCGGCAATGTTGCCGCTGATTGATTTGACTCAAGCTGATATTGACTGCATCGTCGGGCAGGTGCCGGGAGGGGTTGCCAATATTCAGGATATCTATGCTCTGTCGCCGTTGCAGGATGGCATTTTGTTCCACCATTTGCTGGAGAATGAAGGCGATCCCTATCTATTGTTCAGTCAGATGGCCTTTGCTGACCGGGCGCTGTTGGATCATTATCTGGCCGCGGTTCAGCGGGTGGTTGATCGCCACGATATTTTGCGTACCGCTTTTCTCTGGCAAGGATTGTCAGTGCCGGCGCAGGTAGTCTGGCGTCAGGCCGCCTTATCGGTGACGGAACTAACACTGAATCCAGTTGATGGTCCGGTCAGTGACCAGTTAACCCGGCGTTTTGATCCGCGTCAGCACCGTATTGATTTGAGGGAAGCACCGTTATTACGTTTTGTAGTGGCGCAAGAAACTGATGGCCGTTGGATCTTGCTGCAATTGCTGCATCACCTGATTGGCGACCATGAAACGATGGAAGTGATGCACCGTGAAGTGCGGGCGTATCTGGCAGGTCAGGAGGAGAGCCTGCCTACACCGGCGCCTTTCCGTAATCTGGTGGCGCAGGCCCGGTTGGGGATGAGTCAGGAGGAACATACCCGTTTCTTTACTGACATGTTAGCAGAGGTAGATGAACCCACGTTACCATTCGGATTGACGGAAGTGCATCGTGATGGCTCGCAGGTGGCTGAATCTCACCGGATGTTAGCGCCTGAGCTCAATAACCGTTTGCGCAGTCAGGCCCGACGCTTGAGTGTTAGTCTGGCGACTTTGTGTCATCTGGCTTGGGCACAGGTGTTGTCGCGTACCAGCGGACAAGATCACGTGGTGTTCGGTACGGTTCTGTTTGGGCGTATGGCGGCGGGAGACGGGGCTGACAATGGCATGGGGCTGTTTATTAATACCTTGCCGTTGCGGTTGGATATGGATGATACCCCAGTACGGGACAGCGTACAGACCGCCCATACCCGATTGGCTGGATTATTAGCACATGAGCACGCGTCACTGGCGCTGGCACAGCGTTGCAGCGGCGTGCGGGGTGAGATACCCCTGTTTAATAGCTTGTTGAATTATCGGCACAATACTTTGCCGATAACGTCCGATGATTTGATGAGCGGTATTGAGTTTCTTGGCGCGCAGGAGCGGACCAACTATCCGTTAATGCTATCGGTGGAGGATTTTGGCGATGCTCTGGGGCTGACGGCTCAGGTCGTGCAGCCGTTTGAGTCGGAAAGCCTGTGCAGTTATATGCAGCAAGCACTGGAAAGCTTGGTGACAGCGCTGGAACAAGCACCGCAAATGCCGGTACGACAGTTGGAAATTCTGCCGGAAGCGGAACGTACCTTGTTGTTAACAACTTGGAACGCCACGAAAGTCGCTTATCCTGACCAGTTGTGTATTCATCAGTTATTTGAACGACAGGCGGAGCAAACCCCGGACGCGACAGCGTTAGTGTATCAAGAACAAACCCTCAGTTATGCCGAATTAAATGCCCGCGCCAACCGTCTGGCCCATCAACTTATCGCACTGGGCGTCGCACCTGACCAACGGGTAGCGATTTGTGTGGCGCGTTCATCGGCAATGGTGGTGGGATTGCTGGCGGTAATGAAGGCGGGTGGAGCCTATGTGCCGTTAGACCCGGCTTATCCTGGCGCACGTCTGGCTCATATTCTGACCGATGCGGCTCCGGCCGTGGTGCTGGCAGATGAAGCTGGTAGGGTTGCACTGGGTGAGGAAGCGCTGACCAAACTGACAGTACTGAACCCGAATACCTTGCCTGATCAACCGGATTGTAATCCACAGGTACCGGAGCTGACTTCTCGTCATCTGGCCTATGTGATTTATACTTCCGGCTCCACGGGGGTGCCCAAAGGGGTGATGATTGAGCACCGCAATACGGTTAATTTCCTGCATTGGGCTCAACAGGCTTTTGGGGCGGAAGAGATCCGCGAGGTGCTGTTCTCAACGTCGATGAATTTCGACCTGTCCATTTTCGAATGTTTTATGCCGTTATCTCGCGGTGCGGCGATTTATCTGGTGGATGATGCGTTGTCATTGATGCAGCATGCCCTGCCGGTGACTTTGATCAACTCAGTCCCGTCTGCGATGAAACCATTATTGCAGGCTCGGGCGCTGATGGCGTCGGTTCATACTGTCAATCTGGCGGGGGAACCGCTTAAAGGCGCCTTAATTGAGCAGATTTTCAAAGACACGCAAATACAACGGTTGTGTAATCTCTATGGACCTTCTGAAACGACAACTTATTCAGCTTGGTTGCCGATACAGCGAGGCGACCGAATCATTGAAAGTATCGGCCGTCCGATAGCCAACACCTGTCTTTATTTACTGGACGAATATGGTCAACCGGTACCGTTAGGTGTAGTGGGGGAAATTTATATCGGTGGGGCGGGAGTGGCGCGTGGCTACCTCAATCGCCCTGACTTGACGGCGGAACGGTTCCTGATTGATCCATTTAGTGATATGCCGGATGCCCGGATGTACCGCACCGGGGATTTAGCCCGTTATTTGCCGGACGGCAATCTGGAATTTCTGGGCCGTAACGACCAGCAGGTTAAAATCCGCGGCTTCCGTATTGAACCGGGGGAAATTGAATCCCGGTTGGTGGAACACCCGGCGGTGAGTGAAGCTGTGGTATTGGCACAGGGGGAAGGGCAAGAAAAACGGCTGGTGGCCTATGTGGCGGCAGAAGCGAGCGAGGGGTTGATTAACCGTTTACGCGAACATCTGAGCGTTCAGTTGCCTGACTACATGGTGCCGTCGGCCTTTGTGCGGCTGGATGCGCTGCCATTGACGCCGAACGGTAAATTGGATCGTCAGGCGTTACCGGCGCCAGACAATGACGCCTTTGTCCGCCAGGTTTACGAAGCGCCTCAGGGAGCAATGGAAATGGCGCTGGCGGCGATTTGGCGTGAAGTTCTGGGCGTTGAACAGATCAGCCGGTATGACAATTTCTTTGCCTTGGGCGGCCATTCATTGCTGGCGGTACGGGTAATGAACCGGGTAGCCGCTTTGGGTATCGAACTGCCGCTAACCACCCTGTTTAAATTCCCTTCGTTAAGGGCATTTGCTGAGGCTATGCAGACTCGGAAGGAGCAAGCGGATACTATCCTGCCAGCTATTGTGCCGATATCCCGTGAAGGGGAATTACCGTTGTCATTTGCTCAACAACGCTTGTGGTTCTTGGCACAACTTGAGGGCGTCAGTGAAACTTATCATATTCCGATGGCCCTGCGTTTGTGTGGTGAGTTGGATATCGTGGCCTGGCAAAAAGCGCTGAATACCTTATTTGCCCGCCATGAAGCGTTGCGCTCTGTTTTTGTCTCTGTAGATGGTCAGCCGCAAGTGCGGCTGTTGGAGCCGGATAGTGGGCTACTGTTATCTCAATATGATCTGCGCGGGGTTCCAGATGCGGATGGGGTTCTTGAGCGCTTGAGCGTAGAGGAAGCCCATGCGTCATTTGACCTTGACAGTGGTCCGCTTATCCGCGCCTGTCTTATCCGAATCGCTGATGATGAATATCAGTTTTTGCTGACCCAGCATCACATAATTTCTGATGGCTGGTCTGCCAGTGTGTTGGTACAGGAACTGAACACGCTCTATACAGCGTTTATGGCCGGACAATCCGATCCGTTGCCGCCGTTGGCGATTCAATACCCGGATTACGCCGCCTGGCAGCGTCAGTGGTTGTCGGCTGAACGTATTCAGGTTCAGTCTGACTATTGGCGCGCCATGTTGGCTGACGCGCCGGTTCTGTTGGATTTGCCGACAGATCGGCCTCGCCCGCCGGAGCAGTTGTTTGCCGGACAAGCCGTGCCGGTTAACTTAGATGTTGAATTAACGACTGCCCTTAAACGCTTGAGTGAGCAACAGGGCGTCACTTTATTTATGACGTTGTTGTCAGCGTGGGGAATAGTCCTGTCGCGCCTGTCAGGTCAGGAAGATGTGGTGATTGGCACCCCGAGCGCGGGCCGTAGTCGTCGGGAAGTGGAGCCGTTGATTGGCTTCTTTGTCAATACGTTAGCGTTGCGCATGGATTTATCCGGTGAGCTGACCGTGACGGAACTACTGGCGCGAGTTCGGCAAACCGCATTGGCGGCACAGGAGCATCAGGATTTACCGTTTGAACAGGTGGTGGAAATCGTGCAACCACCGCGCCGACTGGCGCATACCCCGTTATTCCAGGTGATGTTTGCCTGGCAGAATAATGAAAGCACGGCATGGGGATTGCCGGGGCTGGCGGTGTCGGCGGTCGATCAGGTCGTTGATGCTGTTAAGTTTGATCTTGAGCTCAACCTGTTAGAAGAGGAAGGCAGGATTGTTGGGGCGTTGAGCTATGCCACGGCTCTGTTTGATCTATCGACCATGGAACGGCAAGTGGGATATCTGCGTGCGGTGCTGCAAGCGATGGCGGCTAACCCTCAACAGCCGGTCGGAGAAATTGATATTCTGTCTCCGGCAGAGCGCAGGTTGTTGTTGGAAACCTGGAACGCGACGGCAACCGTTTATCCTGAGACGTTATGTGTTCATCAATTGTTTGAACGGCAGGTGGAGAAAACTCCAGAGGCGGTGGCCTTGGTGTGTGAAGGGCAGACCCTCAGTTATGCCGAATTAAATGCCCGTGCTAACCGGTTGGCTCATCAGCTTATTACACTAGGGGTAGAGCCGGATCAACGGGTGGCGATTTGCGCGTCGCGTTCACCGGCAATGGTGGTGGGATTGCTGGCGGTAATGAAAGCGGGCGGGGCTTATGTGCCGCTGGACCCGACTTATCCTGGCGGGCGTCTGGCGCATATCTTGCGTGATGCGGCCCCGGCTGTGGTGCTGGCGGATAAGGCTGGCAGGGGGGCGCTAAGCGAGGAAGCGCTGGCTGAATTAACGGTACTGGACCCCAATGTTTTGTCTAACCAAGCGGACGGCAACCCGCAGATATCTGGGCTGACTTCACGGCATCTGGCCTATGTGATTTACACTTCCGGCTCCACTGGGACGCCCAAGGGGGTGATGATTGAGCACCGCAATACGGTTAACTTCCTGTACTGGGCTCAGCAGGCTTTTGAGACGGAAGAGATCCGTAAGGTGCTGTTCTCAACGTCGATAAATTTCGACCTGTCCATTTTTGAATGTTTTATGCCGTTATCTCGTGGCGCGGCGATTTATCTGGTTGATGATGCTCTGTCATTGATGCGGCATGCCTTGCCGATAACCTTGATTAACTCAGTCCCGTCTGCGATGAAACCGTTATTGCAGGCTCAGGCGCTGATGGCGTCGGTTCATACCGTTAATCTGGCGGGGGAACCGCTTAAAGGCGCCTTAATTGAACAGATTTTCGAGAAAACACAAATACAGCGGTTGTGTAATCTCTATGGACCTTCTGAAACGACCACCTATTCAGCCTGGTTGCCGATACAGCGGGGAGACCGGATTATTGAAAGCATCGGACGTCCGATAGCCAACACTTGTCTTTACTTACTGGACGCATATGGTCAACCGGTACCGTTGGGCGTGGTAGGGGAAATTTATATCGGGGGCGCGGGGGTGGCGCGTGGCTACTTCAATCGCCCAGATTTGACGGCGGAACGCTTCCTGATTGATCCGTTTAGTGATGTGCCGGATGCCCGGATATACCGCACTGGGGATTTAGCCCGTTATTTGCCGGACGGCAATCTGGAGTTTCTGGGCCGTAACGACCAGCAGGTTAAAATCCGCGGCTTCCGCATTGAGCCGGGGGAAATTGAATCCCGGTTGGTGGAACATCCGGCGGTGAGTGAATCGGTGGTATTGGCGCAAGGTGACGGGCAGGAGAAACGGTTGGTGGCCTATGTGGTGGCCGCAGCTCATGAGGGATTGATTAACAGTTTACGCGAACATCTGAGCGTTCAGTTGCCTGATTACATGGTGCCGTCGGCCTTTGTGCGGCTGGATGCGTTTCCGTTAACGCCTAACGGTAAGCTAGATCGGCAAGCGTTGCCAACGCCGGACAATGAAGCCGTCGCCCGTCAGGTTTACGAAGCGCCACAGGGAGAAACGGAAATGGCGCTGGCGTCGATTTGGCGTGAAGTTCTGGGGATTGAGCAGATCAGCCGGTATGACAATTTCTTTGCTCTGGGCGGTCATTCGTTGCTGGCGGTGCGGGTGATGAACCGGGTAGCCGCTTTGGGTATCGAACTACCATTAACCACTCTGTTTAAATCTCCTTCGTTAAAGGCATTTGCTGAGGTCATGCAGGCCGGGAAGGGGCAATCGGATACTATCCTGCCAGCCATCGTGCCGATATCCCGCGAAGGAGAATTACCATTATCATTTGCTCAACAGCGCTTGTGGTTCCTGGCGCAGCTTGAGGGCGTCAGTGAGACTTATCATATCCCAATGGCCCTGCGCTTGTGTGGTCAACTGGATATCATGGCTTGGCAGAAGGCGCTGGATACCTTATTTGCCCGTCATGAAGCGTTACGCTCGGTCTTTGTCTCTATTGATGGTCAGCCACAAGTACGGTTGTTGGCGCCGAATAGTGGCTTACTGTTATCGCAATATGATCTGCGCGGACTCCCGGATGCGGATGTTGTTCTTGAGCGTCTAAGCGTGGAAGAGGCTCACGCGTCATTTGATCTTGAAAGCGGCCCGCTTATCCGTGCTGCGCTCATCCGGCTCACCGATGACGAATATCAATTTTTGCTGACTTTGCATCACATAATTTCCGATGGCTGGTCTGCCAATGTACTGATACAGGAACTGAACACGCTCTATACGGCATTTATGGCCGGGCAATCCGATCCGTTGCCGCCGTTGTCGATTCAGTACCCGGATTATGCCGCCTGGCAGCGTCAGTGGCTGTCGGCTGAACGTATTCAAGTTCAGTCTGACTATTGGCGGGCAATGTTGACTGACGCGCCAGTCTTGCTGGATTTGCCTACTGACCGGCCCCGTCCGCCGGAGCAGTCGTTTGCCGGTCAGACCGTGCCGATTAATCTGGATGCGGCGTTAACGACCGCCCTGAAACGCCTGAGTGAGCAGCAGGGCGTCACCTTGTTTATGACGCTGTTGTCGGCCTGGGCGGTGGTGCTGTCGCGTATGTCAGGTCAGGAAGATGTGGTGATTGGCACCCCGAGTGCCGGCCGTAGTCGTCAGGAAGTGGAGCCATTGATTGGCTTCTTTGTCAATACGTTGGCGTTGCGCATGGATTTATCGGGTGAGCTGACCGTGACTGAGTTGCTGGCGCGAGTCCGGCAAACCGCATTGGCGGCTCAGGAGCATCAGGATTTACCGTTTGAACAGGTGGTGGAAATTGTGCAGCCGCCGCGCCGGTTAGCGCATACCCCATTATTCCAGGTGATATTTGCCTGGCAGAACAATGAGAGCACGGACTGGGAACTGCCGAAGCTGGCCGTCTCACCGGTCGATCAAGCGGTTGATGTGGTCAAGTTTGATCTTGAACTGGGCTTGTCAGAAGAGGAGGGCCGGATTGTTGGGGCATTGAATTATGCCACCGTCTTGTTTGATTCGTCGACGATGGAGCGACAAGTGGGATATCTGCATGCGGTGTTGCAAGCGATGGCGGCTAACCCTCAACAGCTCATCGGAGAAATTGATATCCTGTCTCCGGCGGAGCGCAAGTTGTTGCTGGAAACCTGGAACGCGACGGAAATCGCCTATCCTGAGACATTGTGTATTCATCAATTGTTTGAACAACAGGTAGAGCAAACCCCTGACGCGCTAGCGTTAGTGTATGAAGATCAAACGCTCAGTTATGCCGAATTAAATAGCCGTGCTAACCGGTTGGCTCATCAGCTTATCGCACTGGGCGTTGTGCCCGATCAGCCAGTGGCGATTTGCGTGTCGCGTTCGCCGGCAATGGTGGTGGGGGTATTGGCAATACTGAAAGCCGGTGGCGCCTATGTGCCGTTGGACCCGGTTTATACCGGGGAGCGTTTGGCGCATATTTTGACTGATGCCGCGCCGGCTATGGTGCTGGCGGATGATACCGGGCGTAGTGCGCTGGATGAAAAAACGCTGGCTGCGCTAACGGTGCTCGATCCTAATATTTTGCCTGATCAGCCGGATAGTAACCCACAGGTACCGGCATTAACCGCACAGCATCTGGCTTATGTCATTTACACCTCGGGCTCGACGGGGACGCCGAAGGGGGTGATGGTCGAGCATCGTAATATCCAGCGTTTGTTTGAGGCGACGGAATCTTGGTATCGTTTTAACCGGCAAGATGTTTGGTGCCTGTTCCATTCCATTGCGTTTGACTTCTCGGTATGGGAATTATGGGGAGCGTTACGCTATGGCGCTAAATTGGTTCTGGTGCCGCACGCGATTGCCCGCTCCCCTCAAGAGCTGCATCAATTCGTGTGTCAGCACGGTATTACGGTGTTGAATCAGACGCCGAGCGCTTTCAAAGCCTTTATTGCCAGTTATGTTGACAATCCATTACCGGACCAGTTGCGTTATATCATCTTTGGGGGAGAAGCCCTCGACCCGGGTATGTTGCGGCCGTGGTATCGCCTGCGTGAAGAGACCTCGCCAAGGTTGGTGAATATGTACGGTATCACGGAGACGACGGTTCATGTGACTTATCGGGAACTGAATCCGCATGATGTGGAACAGATAACCAGTCCTATTGGTACGCGCATTCCGGATCTAACCCTCTATCTATTGGATAAATACGGTCAGCCGGTGCCGTTAGGGGTAACAGGTGAATTGTATGTTGGAGGGGGTGGTGTCGCACGGGGTTATCTGAATCGCCCGGAGCTGACGGCGGAACGTTTCCTGATTGATCCGTTTAGTGAGCAACCGGGCGCTCGTATGTATCGTACTGGAGATTTAGCCCGTTACCTGCCGGAAGGGGATTTGGTGTTTGTGGGCCGCAACGACCAGCAGGTTAAAATCCGCGGTTTCCGCATTGAACCGGGTGAAATTGAGGCTCGATTGGTAGAACACCCAGCGGTGAGTGAATCGGTGGTGTTGGCATTGGGTCAAGAGCGAGATAAGCGTCTGGTTGCTTATGTCGTGGCGCCCGCGGATGAGGGGCTGGCGAATAGCCTGCGTGCGTACCTAAGCGCTATTTTACCGGATTATATGGTGCCGTCGGCCTTTGTACGGCTGGATGCGTTTCCGCTAACGCCGAACGGTAAATTGGATCGTCGGGCCTTGCCGGCCCCGGACGGCGAGGCTTTTGCTCGTCAGATTTATGCAGCGCCGCAAGGGGAGACAGAAACCACATTGGCGGCTATCTGGCGTGAGTTGTTAGGTATTGAACAGATCAGTCGGCACGATAGCTTCTTCGCACTGGGGGGCCATTCTCTGCTGGCAGTACGAATGATTGAACGTCTGCGTCACCTGGGGCTGACACTGGCGGTACGTGATCTGTTTCAGTCGCCAGTGTTGTCTGAATTGGCGCAAACGTTGGGGCCGCATCGGGCTGTGGTGGTGCCGCCAAATGTCATTACGTCAGCGACGACGACAATTACGCCGGGAATGTTGCCGCTGGTAGATCTGACTCAGGCTGACATTGACAGTATCGTCGGGCAAGTGCCGGGTGGGATGGCCAATATTCAGGATATTTATGCCTTGTCACCGTTGCAGGACGGTATTTTGTTCCATCACTTATTGGCGAGCGAAGGTGATCCCTATCTGGTGATCAGTCAGATGGCTTTTGCTGATCGCGCTTTGCTAGACCGTTATTTAGCGGCAGTGAAACAGGTGATTGAACGTCACGATATCCTGCGTACCGCCTTTATCTGGCAAGGATTATCTGTGCCGGTTCAAGTGGTTTGGCGTCAGGCGCCTTTATCGGTCACTGAATTGACGCTGAACCCGGCGGATGGGCCGATTTGTGAACAACTGACTCAACGTTTTAATCCCCGTCATTATCGTCTTGACTTGAATCAAGCGCCATTGTTGCGGTTTGTGGTGGCGCAGGAGACTGATGGGCGCTGGATGGTACAGCAATTGCTGCATCACCTGATTGGCGACCATACGACGATGGAGGTCATGAACCAAGAAATTCAAGCGTATCTTATCGGGCAAGAGAATAGCCTGCCGGTTCCGGTGCCTTTCCGTAATTTAATTGCTCAGGCACGGTTGGGGGTTGATCAGGCAGAGTATATCCGCTTCTTTACCGACATGCTGGCTGATGTGGATGAATCTACGTTACCCTTCGGATTGGCGGAGGTGCATCGTAATGGCTTGCAGATGACGGAATCACACCAAATGTTATCTCAGATGTTGAATGATCGTCTGCGTAGCCAGGCCAGACGTCTGGGCGTCAGTTTGGCAACGTTGTGTCATTTGGCTTGGGCACAGGTGTTGTCGCGTACCAGTGGTCAGGAGAAAGTGGTGTTCGGCACCGTACTATTTGGGCGCATGGCGGCGGGGGAAGGCGCTGACAGTGGCATGGGGTTATTTATTAATACCTTGCCGTTGCGGTTGGATATCGATGATACCCCGGTACAGGACAGTGTACGGGCAGCACACTCCCGATTAGCCAAATTGTTAGATTATGAGCATGCTTCATTAGCGTTAGCTCAGCGTTGCAGCAAGGTACAGGGTGAAATGCCACTCTTTAGTGCTTTGTTGAACTATCGGCATAACTCATCGGCGGTGGTTTCGGATGAAACCATGAGTGGTATCGAATTCCTTGGTGGGCAAGAGAGTAGTAACTATCCGTTCTCCTTGTCGGTGGAAGATTTTGGTGATGCTTTGGGGCTAACGGCTGAAGTTGTCCAGCCATATGAGCCGGAACGAGTATGCGGCTATATGCGGCAGGCGCTGGAAAATCTAGTGGAGGCGCTAGAGTCGGCCCCGGAGACACCGGTACGGACACTCGGCATTCTACCTGAGGATGAACGCGCGTTATTGCTGGAAACCTGGAACGCCACGGAGACCCCTTATCCTGATCCATTATGTATTCATCAGTTGTTTGAACAACAGGCAGAACAAGCCCCGCACGCCACGGCGTTGGAATATCAACAACAGACTCTCAGTTATGCGGAACTGAATATTCGTGCTAACCGACTGGCTCATCAACTGATTGCGCTGGGCGTCACACCGGACCGGCGGGTCGCGATTTGTGTGGAACGCTCCCCGATGATGGTGGTGTCATTGCTGGCGGTGCTGAAAGCCGGTGGGGCTTATGTGCCGCTGGATTCGACTTATCCGCGGGAACGTCTGGCATATATCCTGAGCGACAGTGCGCCGTCAGTGGTGCTGGTTGATGAAGCTGGCCGGGCGGCGCTGGGCGAGCAGGCGCTGGTAGGTGTGACGGTACTTGATCCGAATATCCAACTTGACCAGCCCGACAGCAACCCGCAGATCCCGGCGTTGACGCCACAGCATTTGGCCTATGTGATTTACACCTCCGGCTCCACCGGGCAGCCGAAAGGGGTGATGGTGGAACATCAGGCGATTTACCAACGTTATCTGGGTTTTAACGACACCTATGCGGTCACCGCGCAAGACCGGCTACTGCAATTTGCCGCGTTTGCGTTTGATGTTTCAGTGGAAGATTTCTTTTCGTCATTATGCAACGGAGCCACACTGGTTATCCGGGATGATAGCTGGCTGGCTTCGATACCAGAATTTATTGCCTTAACCCGACAATATCGTATTACGATGATGTCACTGCCGACGCTATTCTGGTCTGAGCTGGCGGCCAGAGATAATGGATTACCGCTGCCGGATTGTCTCCGGCTCATCATCATTGGCGGTGAGGCGGTGAAAAAGAGCGCTATTCAAGACTGGTTTAGACAGACAGGCCACCGGCCCCGGCTATTGAATGGTTATGGCCCGACAGAAAACACCGTGACGGTGACCTATAAGGACGTGCTATCCCTGGACGATGCCCGTTCTATCGGTCGCCCGGCCAAAAATGCCCGTATTTACCTGCTAGACAGATATGGCGAATTGGTGCCCGCGGGTTGCGTGGGCGAGATGTATATTGGCGGCGTGGGTGTGGCTCGGGGGTATCTCAACCGACCGGCGTTGAGCGTGGAACGTTTTATGCCGGACCCTTTTAGCCGGCTATCTGGTGAGCGGATGTATCGTTCCGGGGATTTGGCCCGCTATCTGCCGGACGGTGACCTTGAATTTCTGGGCCGTAACGACGAGCAGGTTAAAATTCGGGGATTCAGGATTGAACTGGGGGAAATTGAAACCCGACTGGCGGAACACCCGGCGGTACAAGAGGCGGCGGTACTGGCGTTGGATGACGGGCAGGAAAAACGGTTGGTGGCGTATGTGGCGGCGCAAGCAGATGATGAATTGGTTAATAGCCTGCGTATCCATTTGAGTGCTATTTTGCCTGATTACATGATACCGGCGGCTTTTGTACGCCTGGATACTTTCCCGCAGACCCCGAATGGCAAGCTGGACCGCCGGGCATTGTCGGCATCGGGCGAGGAAGCATTTGCTCGTCAGGTCTATGAAGCCCCACAAGGGAAGATAGAGACGATGCTGGCGGCTGTTTGGCGTGAGTTGCTAGGCATTGAGCAGATTAGCCGACATGACAACTTTTTTGCGCTGGGCGGTCATTCATTGCTCGTTGTGCGGATGATTGAACGATTGCGGCGTATCGGTTTGGGTATATCGGTACAAGCGCTATTCCAGAATCCAACACTCCGTGTGCTTGCGCAGTCTCTGGCTGAACATGATGAAATCCCGGTACCTGACAACCGTATTACACCGGATACGGTAGCGTTGACACCGGATCTGCTGCCGTTAATCGATCTGACTCAAACGGAGATTGACCTTATCGTTGAGCAGATACCGGGCGGGCTTAAAAATATTCAGGATGTCTATGCGCTGTCGCCGTTGCAGGATGGCATTTTGTTCCACCATCTACTGGCGAATGAAGGTGATCCGTATCTGTTGACCGGTCAGATGGCCTTTGCTGACCGGGCGCTGTTGGATCGTTATCTGGGGGCGATTCAACTGGCGGTTGATCGGCACGATATTTTACGTACTTCCTTTATCTGGCAAGGGTTGTCAGCCCCGGCTCAGGTGGTCTGGCGTCAGGCCCCATTATCAGTGACTGAACTGGTGCTGGACCCGGCTGACGGTCCGGTTAGTGAGCAGTTGGCCCGCCGTTTTGATCCACGTCGGTATCGTCTCGATTTGAGACGTGCGCCATTGCTGCGCTTTGTCATCGCTCAGGAAGCGGATGGTCGTTGGTTGTTGCAGGAATTACAGCATCATTTGATCGGCGACCATGAAACGATGGAAGTGATGCACCGCGAAGTCCAAGCCTATCTGACGGATCAAGGGGACAGCTTGCCTACGCCGACGCCTTTCCGCAATCTGGTGGCTCAGGTTCGACTGGGGGTGAGTCAGGAAGAACATACTCGCTTCTTTACTGACATGCTGGCGGAGGTCGATGAACCGACCCTGCCGTTTGGACTGACGGAAGTGCATCGCGATGGCTCGCTGGTGGCTGAATCCCACCGGACGTTGCCGGCCGAGTTAAATGACCGTTTGCGTTATCAGGCGAGACATTTGGGCGTCAGTCTGGCGGCCTTGTGTCATTTGGCCTGGGCTCAGGTGTTGTCGCATACGAGTGGTCAGAAGAAAGTCGTGTTCGGCACTGTACTGTTTGGACGTATGCAGGCGGGAGACGGCGCTGATAGTGGTATGGGGCTGTTTATTAATACCTTGCCGCTGCGGCTGGATATTGATGATACCCCGGTACGCGATAGTGTACAGACAACACATACCCGGCTGGCTGGATTGCTGGTGCATGAGCATGCGTCACTGGTGTTGGCTCAGCGTTGCAGTCGTGTACAGGGTGATATTCCGCTCTTTAGTACTTTGTTGAACTACCGGCATAATGCGAATCTGATAGCCCCGCATGAGGCTGTGCAGGGCATTGAATTCTTGGGAGGGCAAGAGCGCACTAACTATCCGTTTGTGCTGTCGGTGGAAGATGGCGGCTCTACTTTGGGATTGACTGCTCAGGTAGTGCAGTCGTTTGAGCCAGAGAGACTATGCGGTTATATGCAGCAGGCACTGGAAAGTTTGGTAGAGGTGCTTGAACAGGCACCGGAAACGCCGGTACGGATACTGAATATTCTACCTGAAACGGAACGGAGGCTGTTGCTGGAGACGTGGAACAAGACTGAAACCGCCTATCCTGAACAGTTATGCGTTCATCAGTTATTCGAGCGTCAGGCAGAGAAAAATCCTGATGCCACGGCACTGGTTTATGAAGAGCAAACACTCAGTTACGCGGAGCTGAATGCCCGTGCTAACCGGCTGGCTCATCAGCTTATTGCATTCGGCGTCGTACCCGATCAGCGGGTAGCGATTTGCGTGTCACGCTCACCGGCAATGGTGGTGGGATTGTTGGCTGTATTGAAAGCTGGGGGAGCTTATGTACCGCTGGACCCAACCTATCCGGTGGAGCGTCTGGCGTATGTTCTGACTGATGCCGCGCCAACTATTTTACTGGCGGATAAAGCCGGACGCGCCGCATTGGGTGAGCAGGCACTGGCAGAACTCACTGTACTTGATCCAAATGCACGGCTTAACCAGCCGGACTACAACCCGCGGCTACCTGAACTAACTTCACGACATCTGGCGTATATCATTTATACCTCGGGTTCGACGGGGGTACCGAAGGGGGTGATGCTGGAACATCGAGGTGTCTGCAACTACCTGCTATGGGCACTGAGTGATTACCTCACTGAAAGCCAATTCGATAGTATCGTTTCGTCACCGTTAGCCTTTGATGCGACCGTCACCAGTCTTTACCTGCCTTTACTGTGTGGCGGCAAGATCCGCTTGATCCGTGACGGGCAGGAGCTGGTTGAACTGCTTCCCGCGCTGTTGTCAATGGAATCGGGTACTCTGGTTAAAATTACCCCCAGCCATCTTTCAGCAATAGGGCAGGAATTAAAAACAGCGGGACAAGAATGCCCTGTTTACTGCTTTATCGTGGGCGGAGAGGCGCTACCCGGTTCCATTGTTGCACTCTGGCGAACATTATCGCCTGGATCACGTATCATTAACGAGTATGGCCCAACCGAAACCGTCGTGGGTTGTACGGTGTTTGATACCCATCACCTGAGCCGTTTTGTTGATAACGTACCGATTGGTCGGCCAATATCCAATACCCAAATCTATATTCTCGATACCCGTGGGGAACCTGCCCCAATCGGTGTCACTGGTGAGCTTTATATTGGGGGAATCGCCGTTGCCCGTGGCTACCTGAACCGACCAGAATTGACGGCTGAGCGTTTCCTGCCTGACCCGTTTAGCAATAGACCTGATGCGCGGATGTATCGAACCGGGGATCTGGTCCGTTACTTGCCAAACGGCAACCTGATATTTGTTGGCCGTAACGACCAGCAGGTTAAAATCCGCGGCTTCCGCATTGAACCGGGGGAAATTGAAGCCCGACTGACAGAGCACCCTGAGGTACGCGGCGCATTGGTACTTGCTCTGGATGATGGGCAGGATAAACGGTTGGTTGCCTATGTGGAGGCGCAGGCAAATGACGAGTTGGTGAACAGCCTGCGTACTCACTTGAGCGCCCTATTGCCGGGTTATATGGTGCCAACGGCTTTTGTGCGGCTGGATGCATTCCCGTTACTGCCGAATGGTAAGCTGGATCGTCGAGCGTTACCGGCGCCGGACAGTGAAGCTGTTGCTCGTCAAGTTTATGAAGCGCCACAAGGGGAAATGGAAATGGCGCTGGAAGCGATTTGGCGTGAAGTCTTGGGGGTTGAACAGATTAGCCGACATGACAATTTCTTTGCTTTGGGCGGTCACTCGTTACTGGCGATGCGAGTGATGAATCGGGTAACCGCTTTAGGTATTGAACTGCCGCTGGCTACCCTGTTTAAATCCCCTTCGTTGCGGGCATTTGCGGAGGTCATGCAAGCCCGAATGGGACAGCCGGACATTATTCTGCCGTCCATCCTGCCGATATCCCGTGAAGGGGAATTACCGTTATCATTTGCTCAACAACGCCTGTGGTTCCTGGCGCAGCTTGAGGGCGTCAGTGAAACTTATCATATCCCGATGTCCCTGCATTTGTCTGGTCAACTGGATATCGTGGCTTGGCAAAAGGCGCTGGATACCTTGTTTGCCCGTCATGAAGCGTTACGTTCTGTCTTTGTTTCTGTAGATGGTCAGCCGCAAGTGCGACTGTTGGAACCGGATAGCGGCTTACTGTTATCTCAATATGACCTGCGCGGAGTTTCGGATGCTGATGAAGTTCTTGAGCGCCTGAGCACGGAGGAGGCCCATGCGTCATTTGACCTCGAAAGCGGCCCGCTTATTCGCGCGGCGCTCATCCGGCTCACCGATGACGAATATCAATTTTTACTGACTCAGCATCATATTATTTCTGATGGCTGGTCTGGCAATGTACTGATACAGGAACTGAACGCGCTCTATACGGCGTTTGTGACTGGGCAACCGGATACGTTGCCGCCGTTGGCGATTCAATACCCGGATTACGCCGCCTGGCAGCGCCAATGGTTGTCGGCTGAACGGGTTCAGGTTCAATCCGACTATTGGCGTGCAATGTTGGCTGACGCGCCGGTTCTGTTGGATGTGCCCACTGACCGGCCTCGTCCGGCGGAGCAGTCGTTTGCCGGAGATGCCGTGCCGGTTAACCTGGATGTTGAATTAACGACCGCCCTTAAGCGTCTGAGTGAGCAGCAGGGCGTCACCTTATTCATGACGCTGTTATCAGCATGGGCGGTGGTTCTGTCACGTTTGTCAAGTCAGGAAGATGTAGTGATTGGCACGCCGAGCGCGGGCCGTGGTCGTCAAGAAGTGGAACCGTTGATTGGCTTCTTTGTCAATACGTTGGCGTTGCGTATTGGTTTATCAGGCGAGCTGACCGTGACGGAATTACTGGCGCGAGTTCGGCAAACCGCATTGACGGCTCAGGAGCATCAGGACTTACCGTTTGAACAGGTGGTGGAAATCGTACAGCCGCCGCGCCGACTGGCGCATACCCCGTTATTCCAGGTGATGTTTGCCTGGCATAACAATGAGAACTCGGAATGGGAATTACCGGGGCTGGCAGTCTCACCGGTCTATCAAGCTTTTGATATTGTCAAGTTTGATCTTGAACTGGGCCTGGCAGAGGAGGAGGGAAGGATTATTGGGGCGCTGAGTTATGCCGCCGCCCTGTTTGATTCGGCAACAATGGAACGACAGGTGGGATATCTGCATGCGGTGTTGCAAGCGATGGTGGTTAACCCTCAACAGCCGATCAGAGAAATTGATATTCTGGCCCCGGCGGAGCGCAAGCTATTGCTGGAAACCTGGAACGCGACGAGAACCGCCTATCCTGAGGCGTTATGCATTCATCAATTGTTTGAACAACAGGTGGAGCAAACCCCGGAGGCCACGGCGCTGGTGTATCAGGAGCAAACCCTCAGTTATGCCGAATTAAATGCCCGCGCTAACCGGTTGGCCCATCAGCTTATCGCATTGGGTGTCGTACCTGACCAGCCGGTGGCGATTTGTGTGTCACGTTCACCGGTGATGGTGGTGGCGCTGTTGGCGGTGTTGAAAGCCGGTGGCGCCTATGTGCCGCTGGACCCAACTTATCCGCTAGAGCGTTTGGCGTATATCCTGAATGATACTACTCCGTCAGTGGTATTGGCTGATGCGGCTGGACGGGCAGCCTTGGGTGATCAGGCGTTGAGCGAGCTGACGGTACTTGACCCGAATACCTTGCCAGATCAGTCGGATCGCAACCCGCCGGTAGCTGCGTTGACGCCGCAGCACCTGATTTACATCATCTATACCTCCGGCTCAACTGGGCAGCCGAAAGGGGTGATGGTAGAACATCAGGCGGTGTATCAGCGTCATTTGGGTTTTAATGAGTCTTATGCGGTTACGGCACAAGATCGGATGTTGCAATTTGCTTCTTTTGCATTTGACGTTTCAGTGGAAGAGTGTTTCTCGACATTATGCAACGGAGCTACGCTGGTTATGCGTGATGATAGTTGGCTGACGTCGATGTCGGAGTTTATTGCCTTAGCCTGGCAGCACTGTATCACAGTGCTGTCTTTACCGGCGTTATTTTGGTCCGAACTGGTTGCCAGAGACGATAATGTATTACCGCTGCCGGATTGTCTCCGGCTTATTATCATTGGCGGTGAGGCGGTCAAAAAGAGCGCCATTCAAGACTGGTTTGTGCGAGAACTCCACCGACCCCGACTATTGAACGCTTATGGTCCGACGGAAAATACCGTAACAGCGACTTGTAAGGAGATTTTATCTCCAACCGATGATTGTTCTATCGGTCGGCCGCTTAAAAATACCTGTGTCTACCTGTTGGACAAATACGGTCAGTTAGTCCCGTTAGGCGGCGTTGGCGAAATGTATATTGGCGGCGTGGGTGTGGCGCGGGGTTATCTTAACCAGCCGGAACTGAGCGCGGAACGTTTTATACCGGACCCTTTTAGTTCGGTATCTGGCGCGCGGATGTATGTTACTGGGGATTTGGCCCGTTATTTGCCGGATGGCAGCCTGGAATTCCTGGGGCGTAACGACCATCAGGTTAAAATTCGCGGCTTCCGGATTGAGCTGGGAGAAATTGAAACCCGGTTGGAGGAACACCCGGCGGTGCAAGAGGCGGCAGTGTTGGTGTGGGAGGATGAGCAGAGCAAACGGCTGGTCGCCTATGTGGCGGCAGAAGCGAATGAAGGGTTGGCAGTCCGTTTGCGTGAACATTTGAGTGCCGTTTTGCCTGATTATATGGTACCGGCGGCTTTTGTGCGGCTGGATACTTTACCGCAGACCCCGAATGGCAAGTTGGATCGCCGGGCGTTGCCGGCGCCGGGGGAGGAGGCGTTTGCCCGTCAGATCTATGAAGCCCCGCAAGGGAAGATAGAAACGATGTTGGCGGCTGTCTGGTGTGAGTTACTGGGTGTTGAGCAGATTAGCCGGCATGATAGCTTCTTTGCGCTGGGTGGTCATTCGCTGCTTGCTGTGCGCATGATTGAACGATTGCGACGTATCGGTCTGAGTATATCGGTAAAAACGTTATTCCAGCATCCAACACTCTGTATTTTGGCACAGTCTCTGGTTCAGCATAATGAAATTCAGGTGCCTGACAACGGTATTACACCAGATACTACAGTGCTGACGCCGGCGATGTTGCCGCTGATTGATTTAACCCAGGCTGACATTGACCACATTGTCGGGCAGGTGCCGGGCGGAATCGCCAATATTCAGGATATCTATGCGCTGTCGCCGTTGCAGGATGGCATTTTGTTCCACCATCTGTTGGCAAATGAAGGTGATCCGTATCTGTTGACGGGGCAGATGGCTTTTGCTGACCGAGCGCTGTTGGATCGTTATCTGGCAGCGGTTCAACAGATCATTGATCGGCACGATATTCTACGTACCGCGTTTCTCTGGCAGGGATTGTCAGTCCCGGCGCAAGTGGTCTGGCGTCAGGCCCCATTGTCGGTGACGGAACTGACATTAAATCCGGCTGACGGCCCGGTCAGCGAGCAGTTAACCCAGCGTTTTGATCCGCGTCATCATCGTCTCGACCTGAGCGAAGCACCGTTGTTGCGTTTTGTCATCGCTCAGGAAACCGATGGTCGTTGGTTGTTGCTGGAATTGCATCATCACTTGATCGGCGATCATGAAACGATGGAGGTGATGCACCGCGAAGTGCAGGCGTACCTGACAGGCCAGGAGGATAATCTGCCTGCGCCGACACCGTTCCGCAATCTGGTGGCTCAGGTCCGGTTGGGAGTGAGTCAGGAAGAGCACACGCGCTTCTTTACTGACATGTTAGCGGGGGTAGATGAGCCGACTCTGCCGTTTGGTTTGACGGAAGTGCGTCGTGATGGTTCGCAAGTGGCGGAAGTTCACCGGATGTTGCCAGCCGGATTAAATGACCGTTTGCGTCATCAGGCGAGACATCTGGGCGTCAGTCTGGCGGCCTTGTGTCATCTGGCTTGGGCGCAGGTGTTGGCGCGTACCAGTGGTCAGAAGAATGTCGTGTTTGGTACGGTGCTGTTTGGGCGTATGCAGGCAGGGGAAGGGGCAGATAATAGCATGGGGCTGTTTATTAATACCTTGCCGTTGCGGCTGGATATTGATGAAACCCCAGTACGGAGCAGCGTGCAGGCCGCCCATGCTCGACTAGCCGGACTATTAGAACATGAGCACGCGTCGCTAGCGCTGGCCCAGCGTTGCAGCGGTGTGCAAGGTGAAATTCCTCTCTTTAATAGCTTGCTGAACTATCGGCATAACACCTTGCTGGCAGCGTCGGATGACATCATCAGCGGTATTGAATTTATTGGTGGGCAGGAGCGGACTAACTATCCATTAATGCTATCAGTGGAGGATTTTGGCGAATCCTTGGGGCTGACGGCTCAGGTCGTGCAACCGTTTGATCCTGAAAGTCTATGCGGTTATATGCAGCGAGCGCTGGAAAGTCTGGTGGATGCCCTTGAGCGAGTGCCGGACATGCCTGTTAGGGCATTGGAAATCTTGCCGAAAGCGGAACGTACGCTGTTGCTCGAAACTTGGAACGCGACGGAAAGCGTTTATCCTGAGATGTTATGTGTTCACCAGTTGTTTGAACAACAGGTGGAGCAAACCCCTGACGCGACAGCGTTAGTGTATCAAGAACAAATCCTCAGTTATGCCGAATTAAATGCCCGCGCCAACCGTCTGGCCCATCAACTTATCGCACTGGGCGTCGCACCTGACCAACGGGTAGCGATTTGTGTGGCGCGTTTACCGGCAATGGTAGTGGGATTGCTGGCGGTGATGAAAGCGGGCGGAGCCTATGTGCCGCTAGACCCGGCTTATCCTGGCGGGCGTCTGACACATGTCCTGCATGATGCTGCCCCAATGGTGGTGTTGGCAGATGAAGCTGGCAGGGCTGTACTGGGTGAGGAAGTGCTGACCAAACTGACAGTACTGAACCCGAATACTCTGCCTGATCAGCCGGACAATAATCCACGGGTGCCTGCGCTGACTTCCCGGCATCTGGCCTATGTGATTTACACCTCCGGCTCCACGGGGGTGCCCAAAGGGGTGATGATTGAGCACCGCAATGCGGTTAACTTCCTGTACTGGGCGCAGCGGGCCTTTGAGACGGAAGAGATCCACGAGGTGCTTTTCTCGACGTCGATGAGTTTCGACCTGTCCATTTTCGAATGTTTTATGCCGTTGTCTCGTGGCGCGGCGATTCATCTGGTAGAGGGTGCCTTGTCATTGATGCAGCATGCCCTGCCGGTGACTTTGATCAACTCAGTCCCGTCAGCAATGAAACCGTTATTGCAGGCTCAGGCGCTGATGGCGTCGGTTCATACTGTCAATCTGGCGGGGGAACCGCTCAAAGGCGCCTTAATTGAACAGATTTTCGCAGAAACACAAATACAGCGGTTGTGTAATCTCTATGGACCTTCTGAAACGACGACCTATTCTGCCTGGTTGCCAATACAGCGAGGCGACCGGATTATTGAAAGTATCGGCCGTCCGATAGCCAACACCCGTCTTTATTTACTGGACGAGTATAGTCAACCGGTGCCGTTGGGCGTAGTGGGGGAAATTTATATCGGTGGGGCGGGAGTGGCGCGTGGCTACCTCAATCGTCCAGACTTGACGACGGAACGTTTCCTGATTGATCCATTTAGTGATATGCCGGATGCCCGTATGTACCGCACCGGGGATTTAGCCCGTTATTTGTCGGATGGTAATCTGGAATTCCTTGGCCGTAACGACCAGCAGGTTAAAATCCGCGGCTTCCGTATTGAACCGGGGGAAATTGAATCCCGGTTGGTGGAACACCCGGCGGTGAGTGAATCTGTGGTATTGGCGCAAGGGGAAGGGCAGGAAAAACGGCTGGTGGCTTATGTGGTAGCGGAAGCCGATGAGGGGTTGATTAACCGTTTACGCGAACATCTGAGCGTTCAGTTGCCTGACTACATGGTGCCGTCGGCCTTTGTGCGGCTGGATGCGTTTCCGTTAACGCCGAACGGTAAATTGGATCGTCAAGCGTTACCGGCGCCAGACAATGAAGCCGTTGCCCGTCAGATTTACGAAGCGCCACAGGGAGAAACGGAAATGGCTCTGGCGGCGATTTGGCGTGAAGTCTTAGGTGTTGAACAGATCAGCCGGTATGACAATTTCTTTGCTCTGGGCGGCCATTCGTTGCTGGCGGTGCGGGTGATGAACCGGGTAGCGGCTTTGGGTATCGAACTGCCGCTAACGACCTTGTTTAAGTCTCCTTCGTTAAGGGCGTTTGCTGAGGTTATGAAGGCCCGGCCCGGTCAACCGGATAATATCTTGCCGATATCCCGTGATGGGGCGTTACCGTTGTCATTTGCTCAACAGCGCCTGTGGTTCCTGGCACAGCTTGAGGGCGTCAGTGAAACTTATCATATCCCGATGGCTCTGCGTTTAAGTGGACAATTGGATGTCATGGCTTGGCAAAAAGCGCTGGATACCTTATTTGACCGCCATGAAGCGTTACGTTCGGTTTTTGTCTCTGTAGATGGTCAGCCACAAGTACATCTGTTGGAGCCGGATAGCGGCTTACTATTATCTCAATATGACCTGCGCGGGATACCGGATGCTGATGTTGTTCTTGAGAGTTTGAGCGTAGAGGAAGCCCATGCGTCATTTGACCTTGAAAGCGGCCCGCTTATTCGCGCGGCGCTCATCCGTATCACCGATGACGAATATCAATTTTTGCTGACCCTGCATCACATAATTTCCGATGGCTGGTCTGCCAATGTGCTGATACAGGAGCTGAACACACTCTATACGGCGTTTATGGATGGGCAATCCGATCCATTGCCGCCATTGGCGATTCAATACCCGGATTACGCCGCCTGGCAACGTCAGTGGTTATCGGCTGAACGTATTCAGGTTCAGTCAGACTATTGGCGGACAATGTTGGCTGATGCGCCAGTCTTGCTAGATTTGCCGACAGATCGGCCTCGACCGCCGGAGCAGTCGTTTGTTGGGCAGTCCGTGCCGATTAACCTGGATGCGGCGTTAACGACCACCCTTAAGCGCCTGAGTGAACAGCACGGCGTCACCTTATTTATGACGCTGTTGTCAGCCTGGGCGGTGGTTCTATCGCGCTTGTCAGGTCAGGAAGATGTGGTGATTGGCACCCCGAGTGCGGGTCGCAATCGTCAGGAAGTAGAGCCGTTGATTGGTTTCTTTGTCAATACGTTAGCGTTGCGCATGGATTTATCGGGTGAACTGACGGTGACGGAATTACTGGCGCGAGTTCGGCAAACCGCATTGGCGGCACAGGAGCATCAGGATTTACCGTTTGAACAGGTGGTGGAAATTGTGCAACCGCCGCGCCGACTGGCGCATACCCCATTGTTCCAGGTAATGTTTGTCTGGCAGAACAATGAGAACACGGAGTGGGGATTACCGGGTCTGGCGGTGTCGCCGGTCAATCAAGCCGTTGATGTTGTCAAGTTTGATCTTGAACTGAGCTTGTCAGAGGAGGAGGGCAGGATTGTTGGGGAGTTGAATTTTGCCGCCGCCCTGTTTGATCCATCGACAATGGAGCGGCAGGTAGGATATCTGTATGCAGTATTGCAAGCGATGGTGGCTGACTCTCAACAGCCGGTCGGAGAAATTGATATCTTGTCCCCGGCGGAGCGTAGGTTGTTGTTGGAAACTTGGAACGCCACGGAAACCGCCTATCCTGAGAAGTTATGTATCCATCAGTTGTTTGAGCAACAGGTGGAGAAAACGCCTGATGCGATAGCATTAGTGTATGAAGAGCAAACCCTCAGTTATGCCGAATTAAATAGCCGTGCTAACCGGCTGGCTCGTCAACTGATCGAACAAGGAGTTTGTCCCGGTGATCATATTGCGCTCCTGCTAGCGCGTTCGATGGAACTGGTAGTGGCTCAATTGGCGATTCTTAAAGCCGGCGCCGTTTACGTGCCGATAGATCCCAGTGTGCCGGATGAGCGGAAAAACTGGCTGATCAGTGATTGTTCAGCCAAGTTGTTGCTTACCGATATGCGGACGGGTATTCCGGCTAACTTGACTGTGCCGCTGCTTCGTCTCGCGGATGAAATAGATACGGGCTGCGAAGAAGATCGCTTTAACCTTGACTTACCGCGTTCCAGCGCCGAATTAGCGTATATCATGTACACCTCCGGTTCTACCGGGATGCCTAAAGGCGTCTTGGTGCCGCATCGTGCGGTGGTCCGGCTGGTTATCAATAATGGCTATGCTGAAATCGTGCCGGATGATCGGGTAGCCTTTGCCGCCAATCCGGCTTTCGATGCCAGCACCTTTGAAGTTTGGGCGCCGTTGCTCAATGGCGGCGCGTTAGTGGTTATCGATCATGCCACTTTGTTGACGCCGCAGGCATTTGTACAAGATCTACAAATTCAACGAATCACGGTTCTGTGGTTGAGCGTCGGATTGTTTAACCAGTTAGCGACGGAGCTGTCTCCGGTTCTTCCACAGATAAAGCTGCTGATTGTCGGCGGAGATGCCCTTGATCCCCATGTTATCGGCCAGGTACTGAACACCAGTCCGCCACAACAGCTATTAAATGGCTATGGACCGAGTGAAGGCACCACTTTTACGGCAACATACCGTATCACTGCATTAGCGTCGGGAGCCGCTCGCGTTCCTATCGGTCGACCGGTAGCCAACACGCGGGTTTATCTGTTGGACGCGTATGGTCAGCCGGCGCCGTTAGGCGTGGTCGGTGAGATTTATATCGGGGGAGATGGCGTGGCCTGTGGCTATCTTAATCGGCCAGAATTGACCGCTGAACGTTTCCTTATTGATCCATTCAGTGATAACCCAGATGCCCGCCTGTACCGCACCGGGGATTTAGCCCGCTATCTACCGGATGGCAATCTGGAATTCCTGGGCCGCAATGATCAGCAGGTTAAAATCCGCGGTTTCCGCATTGAGCCAGAGGAAATTGAGGCCCGGTTAGCAGAGTACCCAACGGTGCGTGAGGCGGCGGTATTGGTACGAGGTGAAGGGCAGGAGAAACGGCTGGTGGCCTATGTGGCGGCGGAAGCCCGTGACGGACTGGCGAGTATCTTGCGTGCCCATCTAAGCGCCATTTTGCCTGACTATATGGTGCCGTCGGCCTTTGTACGACTGGATGCGTTTCCGCTAACGCCGAACGGTAAATTGGATCATCAAGCGTTGCCGGAACCGGACAATGACGCCTTTGTCCACCAAGTTTACGCCGCTCCTCAGGGAGAAACAGAAATAGCGTTGGCGGCTATCTGGCGTGAATTACTGGGGATTGAGCAGGTCAGCCGGTACGACAGCTTTTTTGCCTTGGGTGGTCATTCGCTGCTTGCGATACGGATGGTTGAACGCCTGCGTCACCTAGGATTGACGCTGACGGCGCGTGATCTGTTCCAATCGCCGGTGCTGTCAGACTTGGCGAAAACATTGGGACAGCATCAGGCTGTGATAGTGCCGCCTAACGTCATCACTTCGGCAACTACGGCCCTGACGCCGGCGATGTTGCCGCTGATTGATTTGACTCAGGCTGACATTGACCGCATCGTCAGACAGGTGCCGGGCGGAGTAAGCAACATTCAGGATATCTATGCCCTGTCGCCGTTGCAGGACGGTATTTTGTTCCACCACTTACTGGCAAACGAAGGGGACCCTTATTTGTTAGCCGGTCAGATGGTCTTTGCTGATCGGACTCTACTGGACCGTTATCTGGCAGCGGTACAACAAGTTGTTGATCGCCACGATATTTTGCGTACCGCCTTTATCTGGCAAGAGTTGTCTGTGCCGGCTCAGGTCGTCTGGCGTCAGGCGCCTTTATCGGTTACTGAATTGACGCTAGACCCGGCGGATGGGCCGATTTGTGATCAGCTGATTCAACGTTTTAATCCCCGTCATTATCGTCTTGAGTTGGATCAAGCGCCATTGTTGCGGTTTGTGGTGGCGCAGGAGAGTGATGGTCGTTGGGTGGTACTGCAATTGCTGCATCATCTGATTGGCGACCATACCACGCTGGATGTGATGAACAGTGAGGTTCAGGCGTATCTTACCGAACGGGAGGAGAGTCTGACTTCCCCAGTCTCTTTCCGTAATTTAGTGGCTGAGGCCCGGTTGGGAATGAGTCAGGAGGAACATACCCGCTTCTTTACTGAAATGTTGGCGGAAGTGGACGAACCCACGCTGCCATTCGGATTGACGGAGGTGCATCGTGATGGTTCACAGGTAACGGAATCCCACTGGATGCTGGCGCCTGAACTGAATGACCGTCTGCGTGGTCAGGCCCGGCGTTTGGGGGTCAGTCTGGCGGCCTTGTGCCATCTGGCTTGGGCACAGGTGTTGTCGCGTACCAGCGATCAGGAGCAAGTGGTGTTCGGTACCGTGCTGTTTGGGCGGATGCAGGCAGGTGAAGGCGCCGACAATGGCATGGGGCTGTTTATCAATACCTTGCCGCTGCGGCTGGACATCGATGATACGCCGGTACGGGAGAGTGTGCTGGCCGCCCATACCCGACTGGCCGGATTACTGGCGCATGAACATGCGTCACTGGCGTTGGCCCAGCGTTGCAGTGGTGTGCGGGGAGAGATTCCCCTCTTTAGCAGCTTGCTGAACTATCGACACAATGCATTTTCGACAACGTTGGATGAACTTGTAAACGGCATTGAATTCCTTGATATGCAGGAGCGAACCAATTATCCATTAGTGCTGTCGGTGGAGGATTTTGGCGAATCCTTGGGGTTAACCGTCCAAGTTGCTCAGCCGTTTGAACCGGAACGAGTATGCAGTTATATGCAGCAGGCACTGGAGAGTCTGGCGAAAGCATTGGAACAGACCCCGGAAACACCGGTACGGACATTGAATATTCTGCCGGAAGCGGAGCGTACACTGTTGTTGAAAAACTGGAACGCGACGGAAACCGCGTATCCTGAGGCATTGTGTATTCATCAATTGTTTGAACAACAAGTGGAGCAAACCCCGGATGCGATAGCATTGGTGTATGAAGATCAAACCCTCAGTTATGCGGAATTAAATGCCCGTGCTAACCGGCTGGCCCATCAACTTATTGCTCTGGGCGTCGAGCCGGACCAACGGGTAGCGATTTGCGTGTCACGTTCACCGGCAATGGTGGTGGGAATATTGGCAATACTGAAAGCCGGTGGCGCCTATGTGCCGTTGGACCCGGTTTATACTGGGGAGCGTTTGGCACATATTCTGACTGATGCCGCTCCGATTATTTTGCTGGCGGATAAAGTCGGGCGTGCTGCGTTGGGTGAGAAGGCACTGGCAGAATGCACCGTACTTGACCCAAATGCATTGTTCAACCAGCGGGATGACAACCCGCAGATACTGGCACTCACTTCACGACATCTGGCGTATGTCATTTATACCTCGGGTTCGACAGGAACACCGAAAGGCGTGATGCTGGAACATCGTGGTGTCTGCAACTACCTGCTATGGGCGCGGAGTGATTACCTCACTGAAAGGCAATTCGATAGTATCGTTTCGTCATCGATAGCCTTTGATGCCACGGTCACGAGTCTTTACCTGCCTTTATTCTGTGGCGGCAAGATCCATTTGCTCCGTGACGGGCAGGAGCTGGTTGAATTGCTTCCCGCGTTGTTATCAATGGAATCGGGTGCTTTGGTTAAAATTACTCCCGGTCATCTTTCGGCAATGGGGCAGAAATTGAAAACCGAAGGACGAAAATGTCCTGCTCACTGCTTTATCGTGGGTGGAGAGGCACTGCCCGGTTCCATTATTGCACTTTGGCGAACATTATCGCCTGGATCACGCATCATCAACGAGTACGGCCCAACCGAAACCGTCGTGGGTTGTACCGTGTTTGATGTCAATCACCCGAGCTGTTTTGCTGATAACGTACCGATTGGCCGCCCAATATCCAATACCCAAATTTATATTCTTGATGCCCACGGGGAACCTGTCCCAATGGGTGTCACGGGTGAACTTTACATTGGGGGAGTCGCTGTCGCTCGTGGCTACCTGAATCGGCCGGAATTGACCGCTGAACGTTTCCTGGTTGATCCATTTAGTGATCGACCGGATGCCCGTATGTACCGTACCGGGGATTTAGCCCGCTACCTGCCGGATGGCAACCTGGAATTCCTGGGCCGCAACGACCAGCAGGTTAAAGTCCGTGGTTTCCGCATTGAACCGGGGGAAATTGAAACACGTCTGATAGAGCATCCGGGGGTGCGTGAGGCGACGGTGTTGGCGCTGGGGGATGGGCAGGACAAACGGCTGGTTGCTTATGTCGTGGTACCAGCGGATGAGGGGCTGACCAATAACCTGCGTACCCACTTGAGTGTCACTTTACCTGACTATATGGTGCCGTCAGCTTTTGTGCGTCTGGATGCTTTTCCGCTAACGCCGAACGGTAAATTGGACCGTCGGGCCTTGCCGGCTCCCGACAATGAGGCGTTTGCCCGTCAGAGTTATGAAGCGCCGCAAGGGGAAACGGAAATCGCATTGGCGGCTATCTGGCGTGAGTTGCTGGGGGTTGAACAAATAAGTCGGCATGACAACTTCTTCACGTTGGGCGGCCATTCACTGCTTGCCATGCGAATGATAAATCTTGCCGCCGGTCGGGGTTTGGTTTGCACATTGAATGCTGTGTTCCAATTCCCAGTGCTGACTGAACTGGCTGCGAAAATTACCTCAGATCTGTTGTCTCAGCCGCAAAACAGCGCCATATCGGTACGACTTGATGGGACAGGGTTGCCACTGTTCTTTGTGCCCAGTGGCATGGGTGATTACTCCTATGTCTTCGGGCTGGCTCGACATATTCCATCGGACCACCCGATTTATGCGCTGCCTTGGCCGTCTATTAATGAAAAACCGATGGCGACAATGGAGCGGCAGGCGGCGAGAATGATCACCTTGATAAAGGCTGTTCAACCGGAAGGACCTTATCGGCTATGTGGTTACTCTTCTGGTGGAATATTGGCTTATGCTATTGCTCAGCAGCTTTTGAATGCGGATGAAGTGGTCAATTTCCTGGGATTGATTGATGTGCCTGCGCCTCATTATTTAGGGGAACAGATCATACAACCTAAATATCGGTTCTTTATTGAACTGGCTCGACAGACAGGGGAGGAGTACGCGGAAGAGATTGCGGCGTTATACCGGCGAATCGATGAGTTGAATTTTGTGCAGTTTATTGAAGCGGCACAAGAATTGGCGTTATATCCTGCAAATCTGCATGCTGATGTGATCGCAAAACGTTGGGAGCAGATCGAACATTACGCGCAAATAGTTGCGAACTATGAGCCGCCAGCATTAGCAATAACGCTGCATCAGTTCTATGCGGTAGAGCCTTCTCCCGCTATTTCTTTTATGGAGGATGAAACACCGGAGTCAGTGAACATGGAACCGTCATTGGGTTGGGCGCAGATAATAGCTGATACCTCGCTTGAGCTGATTGCGATACCGGGTAACCATTTTAGTTTATTGGAGGATGATGAGAATAAAACTGTTTTAGCTCAGGCTTTGAATAGGGCGTTGGAAATCAGTTGTGATGAGGAGACATCGTAATACAGATATAGTCAGGCGTTTTAAATAACTTAACCTTGATATGATAATCCGGTATATGTTTTTTATACCGGATTATTTTTTTACTTATTCTTTTTCCCAAGTTAACAGAGCTTTTCACTGATAGCTTTATGACGGGCAGGTTTTAAACGGTTATTAAAAACCCTTGTTTTAACCTCCGATTTTAATCGTTATCAGGTTTTAACCGCTGTTTTTATCACTTTTATTATCTGATTTTTATTCAGTTTAATCATCATGGCATATCGTATTTTACATTTAATAAACATTAATCGTACCCGCTTTTTATCTTTGCTGAGGTTGTTTACGCTCAATCCTGAGCGATTTCTATAGGTTATCTTTTCGCATAAATTATGCCTGTAAATGGCCTGATGGTATTAAAGATACCTCCTTATGTTTTTTCGGATAATCAACGCGCTGTTTAGAAGTTAAATCCTGCCACATTAACCGTTTTACCCTTTTTTATTGCGTTATGTTTATAACCTGCTGAATAAAATAACAGGGAGAAAACACGTTAATATCAACATGCCGAATAACATTATTTTACCTGCTGATTTCTTTTCAACTCTCTGTTAATAGTTATACCAGCGATTCACCGTCCTTATAAAAAAGGTCTCTATTGCGTTAAACCCATATTTTCCTTTTAGATAAATCTTTAATCTCGCTGTATACTCACTTTTAAATCATTATAGCAGGGAATAAATCTCTTTATTCACGCTGTACTTTTTAAAAAGCGGGCATTAATGGGAGAGCTACTTTTTAAATCCCCAGATGAATTAATAAGCGATAAAAAACGCTTGCATTCACTAATAACTGGAAATACAAGTAAAAAGAGAAAGTTAATCACGTTAAAAAAAATGGCATCGGTAAAACAACCATCATTCCTGGGTTTTTCCTATTTTTTAAAGCAAAAATGCATCTAATAGATGGTTTTGATTAAGCAGTTTTTATCAACCTAATGTTCTTTCGTTTCCTGATACGTAGTTAACTTCCCCGTTTCCATTAAACTGATGTTTAAGTTTTCTCTTTTCCCTGTATTTAATTCTTCAACTTTAAAACCCGAGCAGATAACCGGGATGATAATAATATTTAAACTCAATGCCTGATGATTTCATCATGTTTAATAATGCTAATCTAATCAATCTAAAGGTTTATCAATTTTCTTTAATGATTGTCTCTGTTTTTCGTAAACCCCTTACAGCCCATGTAAAACCGCTTACTTAAGCACATTAGCTTAATTCGGTTAATCCGGTTAAATATTTTCACTCTTATTATTGGATTAATGCGGTCACTGTGTTAATCAATTCAAGACTGGTTTTTCCGAATGTTTTCTTTGCCAATATCAATATAGCAGCGAATTTTCTACCTATTTTTAAAAAGCCTTAATCACCTATTTTTACCGTTAATGATTAAATTTTCAGCTGTTTTTTCATAACACACTGACTACTTTTTCCCGAGGTTAAAACGACACTGACAAACCCTAAACGCCTTTTTAATAACGGTTTTATCATATGCGGATAAAGCGTATCTCATCTTGCCTGAATGAGTGAAAACTTCTGACACGCTTTGCTTTCAAATCACATAAAAAACGACAAAGCACATGATTTAATCTGAGTGAATCTTAACGTTACGAAGTCAATAAAAAGCGCTAAAACGAAATGTTAAAGACAGTAAAACAGCGTTAAAACCCCGCCGGATTGTAGCAAAATGCGATAAAAAAGAGTTTAATGGCCATGAAAACGGTCAGTACACCTTTTTTCGTTTTATGATTAATGAAAACTCCACCGTGATAATCGAAGCGTTAAAAGTAAATACAGCCTAATACGGTATCCGTTGCTTTCGTTTAATAAAATTCGGATGTTGGGTGAACGTAGCGGGTTAAAGGATTTGCGATTTATGTCACATTTATTAAGTTAATCAAATGGTCATCATACAAACAGACGGGACAACATAAGTTTTTTGTTATATGTTCCTGACTGGATATTAAACAAATGAACTGTTTAATTAGTTATCTTAACCAGACGCTTAAACAGCAATAGCATATCCCCGACGTTGCCTGTTCATACAGGTTATCAATAAGACTGTCAGCCACAGACTGCCAGCGCTTTCATCGTTCTGACATAACTTGCCCGAGGCGCTTTAACCTTTGGGGCAGCTTATGAGCTGCTCCCCTGACCTGATAATACGTTCAGTTAACCTTGTTATCTGATCGTTATTATCTGACCACGCCAGGTAAGTTCACTGGAACATGACAACCTGTTTCAATCAACAACGGAAAAAGCATGGAAAACACCACCTATCAGATGAATGAAGGCTCACTGGCTATCCCGGACAACTGGCGGGATGAATCCATGAATGTATTTGTGCTGCCGGACGACAGCGGCATCAATCTGGTGGTCAGCCGCACCCCGGTCCCCGCCGGCACGGATAACCCCGCTTACTATGAACAGACCCTGGCACAGTTTTGCACCCATCTGCCCGGGTACCAGGAGCATCAGCGCAGCGAAATCACCCTCAGCCAGCAACCCGCCCGCCGTCTGGATTACCAGTGGAAAAGCCCGGAAGGCGACATGTACCAGACCGTAATACTGCAAATCCGGGGGCCGCTGCTGCTGACCTTCAACCTGACCTCCCCCGCGCCTTTTGAAGACGGCCAGCGTGATGCTCTGCTGGCCATTGTCCACAGTTTTCAGGCGGCCTGATGACCTGACAGGAGGAACACCATGTCACTTGGTGATGAAATCGTCACCCGGATAGCGCGGGTTGGCGCCCGGCACGCGGTGCACGTCTCCCCGCCACAGGGCTCTCCCGGTCCGGCCGCCGCCCGTGAGGGCGACCCGATTAAACATGCCAGCTTCCTGGGGGCGCTGGCGGGCGCCATTACCGGCGCGCTGATAGGGGCGGCGGTCTTTGCCGCGGCATCGGCACTGGTGGGGCTGACTATCCTTACCGGCGGGCTGGCCACTGTCGCGGTCATTGCCCTGGGGACCGCCGCCACATTTGCCCTTGGCGATGTCATCAGCGCCGCCAGTTCGGCCGTCACGAAAATGGTGGACAGCATCGGCCCGCCGAGCGGCGCCCTGGCGAGTGGCTCCCCCAATGTCTTTATCGAAGGCAAACCGGCGGCCAGAGCCACCACCGATACCGCCGTTTGCAGTAAACACCCGGCGCCCCCCCTGATTGCTCAGGGCAGTGAAACCGTGTTTATTAACGGCTCGCCGGCGGCCCGGGTGGATGACAAGCTGGCGTGCGGCGCCACCATAAAAGCCGGGGCCAAAACGGTGTTTATCGGCTCCGGGCAGGGGACTTACCTGGCAGTCGCCGAAGAGTTCTCCGCCTGGGAGCGGGCGATACTGATGGCGGTTGAATTTCTGGTGCCGCCGTCACGCGGCGCCCTGAAAGGGCTGGGTAAACTGTTTACCAAACAAACCGGGGCAAAGGTGGTCAGCGGGGCGATTGCCGGCGTCAGGCATGCCGCGAAGATAATCACGGGGAAAACCCTCTGCTGTGCCAAAACCGCCTTCAAAGAAACTCAGGGCGTGAAACGTTACCGGGAAGCGACGAAAAAATTCTTTACCGGCGACCCGATTGACGTCACCACCGGCCAGCTGTTTGACCAGCGGACCGATATCACCCTCGGCCAGACCCTGCCGCTGGTGTTTCTGCGCAGCTGGGCGCCGGAGGAACAGGGCTTACTGGGGCCGGGCTGGACGGACAGCTTCTCCGAATGCGCCCTTGCCACCGGCGACCGGGTAGAAATCCGCACCACCGAAGGGGCATCGCTTTACTTTGCCTTACCGGCCGCTTATACCCACAGCGTCAACCCGGACCACCCGGATTTCACCCTCAGCCGGGGAGAACAGGGATATATCCTCCGTCACCGGGATTCACCGGTTCGCAAATATTTTGCGCTGTCCTCTCCGGCCTCATCCGAAGGGACGCAGCGCTGGCGGCTCACGGAACACCGGGACGTGTATGACAACCGGCTGCGGTTTATCTATAACGAGCACGGCCAGCTGACACAGGTTCTCCACAGTGACGGGCCGGCGCTGACGCTGCTTTATAACCTGCGCGGACAACTGACAGAGATACGCCGCACCGATGAAGGGTTACAGGAAGTGATGGCCCGTTATCACTACCATGATAACGGCCGGCTGGCGGAAGCGGACAGCGCCCAGCAATTTCATCTGTACTATGAATATAACGCCCAGGGCCTGATAAGCCGCTGGTCCGATGGCGACCAGACCTGGGTGGATTACCGTTATGATAAACAGGGGCGCTGTACTGACAGTGTGGGAGCCGGCGGCTTCTATCCGGTCCACCTGGATTATGCCCCCGGCCTGACCCGCTCCACCACCCCACAGGGGCACACCACCACCTGGCATTACAACGACCAGCAGTTAATCACGGCAATCCACACCCCGTGCGGCGGCGTGACCCGCTATGACTATGACCGCTGGGGCAATCTGGTCAGACAGATATTACCGGAAGGGGAAACCCTGACGCTGACTTATCTGGCCGATACCGGCCGGGTCACTTCGCTGACGGAGGCCGACGGCGCGGTATGGCAATACAGCTATGAGGCTGACAGCCTGCAACTGACCGGCATGACCGACCCGCTGCAACGCACCTGGCTGCCTCAGTATGATGAACAGGGCCAGCCGGCCGGATTCATTGCACCGGACGGCCGGAAAACCACGCTGACCCGCAATGCTTTCGGGCTGGTGACATCCGAAACAGACCCGGACGGCAACAGCCGCACACAGGAATATGATAAGCATCAGCGGCTGGTGCGGGTGCTGGATGAAGAGAACCGGACCGTCAGTCTGGGTTATGACAGTCAGGACCGGCTGCGCAGCCTGACTGCGGCGGGGGCGCTGTGGCGCTGGCGTTACAACCGTCATCACCGGGTGGCGGTCAGTGACCGGCCGGACAACCAGCTGGAACACTTCACCCATGACCGCCACGGGAACGTAACCTGCTGGACCGATGCCCGCGGCGTAAAATGGCAGGTGGAGTACGGTCCGTTTGACCTGCCGGTCGCCCGGCGTGACGGCGAGGGGCATCGCTGGCAGTATCGTTATGATGCCGACACGCTGCAACTGACGCAGGTGATTAACCCGCAGGGAGAAACTTACAGCTATACCCTGGATGCGGATGGCCGGGTTATCACCGAGCAGGATTATGCCGGCACGCAGTGGCATTATCGCTATGACCGGTCGGGGAACTGCATTGAAAAGCGGGACGGGGAAGAGAATGTGACCCGCTACGACTATGATGCCGCCCGCCGGCTGACGGCGCTGCACGCCCCGGAAGGGACCACCCGTTATCATTACGACAGCGTGGGCCGGCTGTTAACCGTGGACTCCCCGGACAGCACCCTGCATTTTGAATACGACGAGCAGGACCGGATAGTGCGGGAAATCCAGCCGCACGGCGAGATTCTGCGTCACTACCCGGATACCCGCACGGCAGAACGGCAGTTGCTGACCGGTGAAACAGCGCCGGTGGCCGGTCCGGCCCGGTTTAGCGGCCAGACCCGCCTCTGCCGCTGGCAGAGCCGGCGGGAGGTTAACCGGGTGGGGGAACTGATTAAGCTGACGCTGGCGGAGCAGGCGCCCCTGACCCTGGAACGGGATGACGCCGGCCGGGATACGGGCCGTTATGTGGACGGGGGATTTATTCTGCGTCAGCAGTACAGCCTGATGGGCCAGTTAACCGCGCAACGGGCCGGCCGCAACCCCTACTTTTTCCGGCCGGCTGAACCGGACGAGATTGAGGGACCCGCTTACGCGGGCGTGGCCCGCCGGTATGAATACGATACCGCGCTGAATCTGACCGCCGCCAGTGATGACGGGCAGCAGGTCAATTATCTCCTCAACGGCAACGGCCAGGTGATTTCGGTGGGGGAAGGCCGGACACTGCGGGAGCATTATCAGTATGATGAAACGGGGTACCCGTCAAGACGGTTTGACGGGGTGCAGGAGATTATGGGGGAAACCCTCTATCAGGAGGGCCACCGCCTGAACTGGGTGGGCTCGCACCGGTTTGTTTACGACCGGGCCGGCCGCATGCAGGAGAAACAGTTTTTAGCGGAAGGGTGCCAGCTGGCGCTGACGAAATACCGGTGGAACAGCCAGAATCAGCTGACCGGGCTGATTACCCCGGACGGGATAGCGTGGGAATATCGCTATGACGCCTTCGGGCGGCGGACAGAAAAACGGTGTATCCCGAGCGGTAAGCGGACCACCTACCTGTGGGACGGCGACGTGCCGGCAGAAATCCGGGAGTATCAGCACGGCCGGCTGAAAATGATCCGCCATCTGGTGTTTGACGGCTGGGAACTGATAGCGCAGCAGACGCAGGCGTTTACGCTGAATCTGGACAACCGGGTGGAACTGATGGCCGGGGAGGTGCAGACCCAGTATGCGGTCAGCGCCCCGACCGGCGAGCCGCTGGCGCTGTTCGACCCGACGGGTAAACGGGTGTGGCGGCGGCCGAAGCAGTCCCTGTACGGGCTGCGGCTGGGCGGATACGGCGAAAACCCGCAACTGGACCCGGGCCTGAGATTCGCCGGACAACTTTTTGATGAAGAAAGTGGTTTATTCTATAACCGGTTCCGCTATTATTTGCCGGAAGCGGCGTGCTACCTCAGCCCTGACCCTTTGGGGTTAGCAGGAGGAGTAAATCCTTACAGTTACGTGCATAATCCGACTGGTTGGATCGACCCGCTGGGTCTTGCTGGCTGTCCAGCAATTAAAGACTCATTTGAACAAGCTAGAAATAAGGCATTAAATTGGCTTACAGATAGAGAATTTAAAGCAGAGAGAGTGAACACTGGTAAGTTTGGTTCTACAAAGAACCAGCCTGTCGGAATGACTACCGCTGATGGAAAAACAGGTTTTAGAATTGAATATGATGAAAGAAGCGGTGCCCATATTAATGTCTTTAGTGGAAAAGAAAAAGGTGAACATTTCCTTTTTGATGCTACTGAGAAAACAGTTACTAAACTGCAAAAGCTATTTGATCTTCCATCAAAACCGTGGAAAGGCTCATGACTCTTGATGAAGAAATTAGAAATGAAATCAATCAACAACCTAATCCTCCAGTAATAATAGATGACTGGGAAGAAATAGCCGATTCTTTATCAGATTCTTTTGAATGGAAAGGCTCTAAAATAGATTGGTCAAAAACCAATAATCATCAAAGTTGTTTATATACGAAAGATGATGATTTGGAATTATTAATGAATAAATTTGTTGCAGATCATTCTCTTAACAAGGTCATATCTAGCAGTAAAACAATTTATTATATAAATGATTCATCTTTAGACTTTGCAATCGCTATGAATCCAGAGCAATTCCATGCTATTTCTTTGCTTGTTATTAATAATGTGCCACAACATCATTATTTTTTTGATGAAAATAAAAAATGGTGCTTTGTTATTAGCTCTGAGGGATATATAGATTTTGGGTTCTCTAATTTATCCTAAAACATATTAATAAGGCCGGAAGATCCTAAGTGATCTTCCGGCCTTATTAATGATCTATCTTGGCGAATACCCACAGTAAGGTAATGTTCCGGTGGACTCACCGTAAACGTCCGGTCATCTCACCTTGTTCTTCCCCTCCGGCCCCTGCTCGCTACTGCTTCCTTACCTTCACCTGGAGACTGACACCATGAGCCGTAGCCGATATACCCCGGAACAAAAACAGCAACATGTGACCCAATGGCGCCACAGTGACCTGACCCGAAAACAGTATTGCCAACAGCATCAGCTGAGTTTTTCCTCTTTCCGCGACTGGATTGCCGACAGTCACAAAATGCGCCAACCTCTCAGCCAGACACTGCCCGCCCTCTTGCCGGTTTCACTCCAGCCTGACGACGCGCCCACCGTCACCCTGCATACCCCAGACGGCTATGCCATCGTCTGTCCATTGACGCTGTTGCCTGATGTGACGCGGGTACTGGCCCGATGCTGAAACCGCAACAGCTTTTTCTGGTGCGAGAGCCCGTCGATATGCGCCGGGGCATTGATGCCCTGACCCAGCACCTGGAGGGACTGAATTTACGCTGGCAGGACGAAGCCGCTTTTGTCTTCTGTAACAAGGCCCGCTCCCGTCTCAAGGTGTTGCGCTGGGACCGACACGGTGTCTGGTTGTGTATCCGCCGTCTGCATGCCGATACCGATTCGCGGTGCTGGAAACCCAGCTGTCACGCCTGCATTTCCCGGAAGCTCCCCGGCGGCCCGCCCCAAACGGACAGCCTTATACCGACGACTTTACCCTGTGAAGATATCTGGTTGGCGCTGGAGACGGCGCCTTACTTTTATTACCAGAGAACCGTTGATATTTTTTCTATCTCCGCCCCGGAGACAGTTATGCTTATTTACTCTAGACGTGATACCTGACGGCTTCCACAAAAGCCATAAAAGCCGGTGAAGCTTGTCGCCGGTTGGGATAATAAAGATGAAATCCCTGAAAATATGGGCACCAGTCTGCTAAGACTTCTTTTAGTTTCCCGTCGGCAATGTAGGGTTTAGCTAAATATTCAGGAACATAAGCCAGTCCTATACCATCCAGTGCGCTATTCAGAAGATGAATAGTACTATTTGAGGTAAATTGCCCATTGACCCGAATATTCAGCTTTCTGCCATCTTTCTCAAATTCCCACACGTAAACACCGCCAACAATTGAATAACGGGCATTAATACAACAATGGTTTGTCAGATCATGAGGAGATTGCGGAATTGGATGCTGCTCAAAATAGGCGGGTGTCCCAACTACGGAGAGGCGCCAATCCGGACCAAGACGTACTGCTATCATGTCTTTACTGATAGCTTCGCCAAGCCGGATTCCTGCATCAAAACGCTCATTGACAATATTCGTGAAGCCGTAATCGATATTGACCTCCACGTTGATGTCAGGGTATCTGGCAAGAAACTTGGCAAGCATGGGCCTCAGGATCATCTGTGCCGCATCGTCTGAGCAAGTGATCCGAATTGTACCCGCAGGTTTATCCCGAAGTTCACCCAATCTTTCAATTTCAGCGTTAATCTGCTCAAAAAGAGGACTAATAGAATGTAATAATCTTTCCCCTGCTTCTGTCGGTGCGACATTACGTGTTGTGCGGGTTAATAAACGTACCCCGAGTCTTCCCTCCAGAGCTTTAATGGTGTGGCTGAGTGCTGATGGCGTGACGCCCATTCTTGCCGCTGCCTTTGTAAAACTTTGCTCCTCTGCCACTAACAAAAATGCTTGCAGATCATCCATCCTGAAACCTCAATTGTTGAATTTTTCTCACAAGAGCATGCTAATTATAGCGTCTAATCAAAGAAACACTATGCAATTAAGATCTACATGAGTTTGATTATCGCCATAGTTGTTTGGGATGCATAAAGCACGTCATTCCGTTCTGCTATCAAATGAATGCCGGAGAAAAATGAAAACTGTTGATATTGATGTAAGACCATACACGCATTCAACACAGCCTCCTGCATGGGGAGCGGTCTTTTCGATGGCTCTCTGTGTTGTTGTATTGATTGCGTCAGAATTTATGCCCGTCAGCTTGCTAAGTCCAATTGCACAGGACTTGCAGATGAGCCAGGGGCAGGTGGGTCAGGCTATTTCAGTTTCAGGCTTTTTTGCCGTGCTGACCAGCCTGCTGAATACTCCCCTGACAGGTAAGTTCGATCGGAAAAAAGTGCTGCTGAGTTTCACGCTGCTTCTGACAATATCCGGGGTGATTGTGACACTGGCCGTTAGTAACGTGGAGTTCATGGTCGGACGGGCTTTATTGGGCATCGCCATTGGTGGTTTCTGGTCAATGGCGACGGCGACTGTGATGAGGCTGCTTCCACCTGATTCTGTTGCGAAAGGGCTGGCTCTGATAAACGGTGGCAATGCGCTGGCAGCGACCATTGCAGCCCCGCTAGGTAGCTTTTTGGGACAGTATATTGGCTGGCGAGGCGCTTTTTTTATGGTGATCCCACTTGCCATACTGGCGTTTGCCTGGCAGTGGCGGGGGATTCCTGCGATGGAAGCCAGTAAAAAAAGCGAAGCAGTCAATCCATTCAGGTTGCTAAAAAAAACGCAGGTTGCCTTGGGTATGGCTGGCATTATGTGGTTATTCATGGGGCAGTTCGCGGTTTTTACCTATCTGCGGCCGTTTCTGGAAACGATTACTGGCATCAGTGTGACTGAATTATCCTTCACGTTCCTTCTGTTGGGTGCTAGCGGTCTGGTTGGAACATATTTCATCGGATTGTTATTAAAAAAACGGTTGTTTGCCTACCTGATTGCTATCCCTCTCGCGATGGCAGTGGTTGCGGTAGTCCTTACCATTTTCGGAAATTCTGGCATAGCGGTTGCGGCGTTACTGGCAACTTGGGGATTAGTCGCCACGCCAGCGCCGGTTGCCTGGGGACTCTGGTTGAGCCGCGCACTGCCGGATGATGCGGAAGTTGGTGGTGGCCTGATGGTCGCGACTATTCAGCTAGCTATTACGTTAGGAGCCAGTTCCGGCGGAGCAATGTTTGATGTCATGGGTTGGAAAAGCCCCTTCGTCTTTGGCGCGGTATTACTGTCGTTATCTGCCATTTTTACCTGGGCTGCGCAGCGTTCAGCTCATCCAGACGTTATTGCTCATGGGTAAACATGGGCAATAGCAGAGAAAAATGTACTGACTTTTATATTTCATTAAAGGCAAATATATGAACATGAAAAAGATAGTTTCAGCAATAGCTTTGAGTACGATGTTATCAACATCGGCAGTAGCATCTGCCGCGGATACGCTGGCTTGGGATAAAATATTTGCGCAAAGTGACAAGGTAATTCACCAGAAGGTGTCGTTCTATAACCGTCTGGGAATTAATCTGGTTGCCGATATGTATATTCCAAGAAACTTGGATATGTCGAAAAAGCACCCAGCTATTATTGTTGGTCATCCTTTTGGGGGCGTCAAAGAGCAGAGTTCGGGTTTATACGCCCAGACAATGGCAGAGCGTGGTTTTGTCACTCTGGCTTGGGATGCATCCTATAACGGCGAGAGCGGCGGTGAACCTCGTTCGATTGCCTCCCCAGAAGCTTTTGTGGAAGATTTCAGTGCTGCTGTTGACTTTATTGGCACCCGCTCATTTGTTGACAGAAATCGCATTGGTGTCATTGGTATCTGCGGGAGCGGAGGGTTTTCACTCAGTGCTGCGGCTGTCGATCCTCGGATGAAGGCCATAGTGACTATCAGTATGTATGATATGGGCCGGGATCGCCGTCAGGGATTGGGGGACACAATGACCAAAGAGGATAGGATCAAAGCACTTGAAGACATTGCCCAGCAACGCTACGTCGAATTTGAAGGTGGGCAGAAACGCTATGTTATCGGGACTCCGGAAGAAATTACCGCCGAGTCACCCGCTGTAGCTCGCGAGTTCTATGATTACTACCGGACGCCGAGGGGACACCATCCTCGTTCAACAACAGCAATGTCTCTGACCAGCAACCCGGCATTAATGAATTTCTTTCCGTTCTCTCAAATAGAGGCAATCTCGCCCCGTCCGATTCTGTTCATTGCGGGAGAGAAAGCTAATTCTCGTTACTTTAGCGAGGATGCTTACAAATTGGCGGCTGGGCCTAAGGAACTTTACATTGTTTCCGACGCATTGCATGTGGACTTATATGATCGGACGAAATTCATTCCATTTGACAAGATTACATCATTTTTCACTCACAACTTGAAATAAGGTAATAACAAACTAAAGGCGCCTTTAGTTCCAGGCCGCTGATAAATCGCGTTTAAAATAGCGAGGTTCGTCAGCGGCCTGAATACCCTTTTTATAACAGGCATCAACAATGTGGAGCATATCAGCCGTATTGCGCCTAGAGGAGGCTACTGTCTGCTTTGCCCGGTTTTAATATGGCTCAGAGCTGAATGATGATGCTCCGTTAAAACCTAAGATATTAAGAAAGTTACTGCGCGGTATATCCACCATCAATGGGGTGGAAACTACCGGTGATAAAAGACGCATCCTGAGATAATAAGAAGCAAACTAGTGCAGCGACTTCATCTGGTGTTCCGAGGCGGCCGATAGGCTGAAGCTTGATCGCTTCTTGGACTACATTGGTGTCGATCCTGGACATCAACGGCGTGTCGATGTAACCAGGGCCGACGGCGTTGATCCGAATCCCTTGTGTAGCGTATTCCAGCGCGGCGGTCTTTGTCATGCCTAGCAACGCATGCTTGGCTGCTACGTATGCAATCGAGTTGGCGAGACCAACACTACTTGCGGCCGAGGCCATGTTAACAATCGCACCACCGCCGGAAGCCAACATCGCGGGGATCTCGTACTTCATTGAGTACAGCACGCCGTGCATGTTGACATTGATGACCTGATGCCAATCATCCAACGGATAATCTACGGTCTGATGAAACGAGCCGACTATCCCTGCGTTGTTGACTGCCAGGTGTAGTGCTCCAAAGGTCTCTACCGTTTGAGCCACTAAGCGCTCTACCGCAGATGCTTGGGAGACGTCGAGCTGAATGGCGATAGCCTTATCAAGGTCATTGGCAAGAGCTTGAGCTGCGTTGCCGTCAAGATCGGCCACGACAACTTTTGCGCCGTTTGCAGCCAGTCTGCGGCAGATTGCCGCACCAATACCCATAGCTCCGCCGGTAACGATTGCCACCTTACCGTTAAAATTTAAAGTCATATATTCTACTCCTGTAAATGATGCGAAATAAGTTCATACTATCCTTGACTGCCTGTGGCATATCCTCAATCGATTCAGGCAATTCAGCATTTTTAATAAGTGATCAAATTAGTTCTAGCTTGTATTGGCCCTTTTTTCTATTTACATTAACGATATTATCTTAATCTTATTAAAATAATTCCTAATAAATTGTTTTTCAACTTAATCTTATGTTTTGTATAATTTGATGTGTTGAATGATTTTGTAAATATTGAATAAGTCGTATTATGGATTAATATTGTATCTATTGTTTAGAATAGATGGCTAATTTTACTGGTGTTTGCCAAAATAAAATTTTTTATAATTAAATGTAAAGTTTTAGTTTGTATTTAAAAATATTTAATGGTTTTCAATAATATAGGTTTGATATTAGTATGAATAAAATAAAATGTAACGTGATTTAACATTTATATATAATAAGTTCACATGATGATTCCACTTTTAATAATGCAGTTATGTGTTTTTCAATGAAAATTTCAGGAAATTAAAAGAGGTTTCTTATTTAGAGTGATAAATTGATGGTAAAGATTATATCTGTTGTTTCAATCGTAAAGCAGTACCGTATATCAATTCTTTATCAAGTCGGTAAAGTAATTAGTTTAAGCTTCTGAATAGGAAGTTGGTAATCAGTTGTGATGGAAATGTTTTATAATTCTAATATATTAAAATATAATGAATTGTTTGGCATTAGTGTGACGATTTGGGATAAATGGTGTTCTCGAGTTTTTCCTATGTAAAAGCAAGATTGAGGAAAGTGATAATCGCTATTGAATAGTTTTCACTTGAAAAGACTTTACCTGTTTCTCTAATCTAAGTAAATCATTGAGGTAAGGTACAATAAAGTCAATTTGTGAAAAATAATCTTAATGGGCAGGGGTATTGTTGTTGTCTGAAATTTAAGAGCATTTAGATATAGTCAATTTTCTTAACTGGATAGTTAATTCTACATTAAATTATTGTCAGATTGTTCACTTCTTTTGTTGTTTTGGATTATCGGTTTACTCTGGTTTTTAAAAGTTAAATTACGTCAAATTTTATTTTGCATTTAAGTAAATAAATTTCTAGCGTTATTAATGAATAATTATTTATTTATTCTTTTCATCTATATGTAGCAGATTTCATTTATTCACTTTTTATTCGCTTTTTATTCACTAAAAGTGCATAAATTGTGCATAAAAATACTTTTTGGAATTTTGAACGAGATCAAAAAGTATTTTTTTTGTGTCTAACTTGTGTTGACTTTGTTAAAGGCGGGCAACAGTATCTGTCTAGTGGCTGTGCAGCTATTTTTGGGAATAGTCATGGGATTAATAAGAATAATATTAAAAAGATCCTGTAATTCTATTATTTTTAAGGATTTTTAGGTTTCAGTTTGGTAAACCTTTTCCTCGGCATACATTAATAAGTTGTGTAAGTGTGAGACGAAAAATGATGCGGGGTATATTACTTTCTTTCGTCCGTGTACTCTCTATTTTAAGGGGAAATGATCTATGTTAGAAAATATTCAGAGAAGTTGGTTTGATCACTATATGGTTCCTTGTTTCTCTCCTGCCAGGTTCATACCTGTTCGGGCCAAAGGTTCGAAAGTATGGGATCAGGATGGTAAGGAATATATCGATTTTGCAGGTGGAATTGCCGTTAATTCATTAGGGCATGCACATCCTGAGTTAAAGGATGAGTTAATTTCTCAGATTGAGAAAATATGGCATATAGGTAATGGTTACACCAATGAACCTGTCCTGAAATTAGCAAAAAAACTCGTGGAAGGTACTTTTGCTGATAAAGCATTTTTCTGTAATTCAGGAGCGGAAGCTAACGAGGCAGCATTAAAGTTAGCAAGAAAATATGCCTCTGATAAATATGGAAAAAATAAAAGTGAAATTATTTCGTTTAAAGATTCTTTTCATGGGAGAACATTATTTACCGTTACAGTAGGAGGGCAGCCAAAATATTCACAAGATTATGCTCCCCTTCCGCAAGGAATTACCCATCTTCCTTATAATGATTTATCGGCAATTAAAGAACACATTTCTGAAAATACCTGTGCGGTTATTGTCGAACCTATTATCGGTGAGGCCGGTGTTATTCCCGCAGATCCTGCGTTCTTGCAGGAATTACGTACTTTGTGTGATCGTTTTCAAGCGTTGCTTATTTTTGATGAAGTTCAAACTGGGGTAGGTCGTACAGGGTATCTTTATGCTTATCAGGAATATGGTATTGAGCCTGATATTCTTACCAGTGCTAAAGGTCTCGGCGGCGGCTTTCCTATCGGCGCTATGTTAACAAAACAACATATTGCAGCGGTTTTTCAACCAGGAACGCATGGTACTACGTTTGGTGGTAATCCTTTGGCGGCAGCAGTTGCCAATAAGGTGCTTTCCATTGTTAATCAGCCGGAACTGCTCACCGGCGTTTTGCAACGTCATGATTACTTCATGGATAAATTGTCGAAACTGAATCAGCGTTGCCGAATATTCAGTTGTTTGCGCGGTAAGGGGCTGCTTTTAGGCGCTGAATTGGATAAGGCTTGGCAGGGTAAGGCGAAGCAATTAACTAATTTGGCCGCAGAGGAGGGGTTAATGGCCTTAATCGCGGGTCCAGATGTATTGCGCTTTGCGCCGGCATTAAATATCGACTTTGCTGATATCGATGAAGGTCTGGCTCGTCTTGAAAGCGCCATCATGCGGTTTGTCGGTTAATAGTAAGGTTTATAGGTTAATAGTAAGTTGAAGGTGACGTTATGATGCTTTTCCGAGCTGTCCGGCATAGTGACTTAAATGGGGTTCAGTCTTTATCTCAACGCGCTGGTATAGGTTTGACATCTTTTCCCAATAACCTGGAGCAACTACGCGCACGTATTGCGCGTAGCGTTGATACTTTTGATGGAAAACTGTCCAGGGCTCAACAGGGATTCCTTTTTGTGCTGGAAGATACCAGTGTGAATCGGGTGGCGGGTGTCAGTGCCATCGAAGTGGCGGTTGGGCTGGAAGAGCCGTTTTATAACTTTCGGGTACAAAAAACCGTTCGCTCATCACGTGAATTGGGGATTTATAAATCTATTGAAGCGTTAACTTTGGAGCAAGATCAGACCGGTAACAGTGAATTATGTACCTTGTTTCTCGATCCAGAATATCAGAAGGGGAAAAATGGAACATTTCTCTCCAAAGCTCGTTTTCTTTTTATCGCCGCATTTAGGGATATTTTTTCTAAAATTATATTCGCTGAAATGCGGGGAGTTGCAGATGAGCAAGGAAATTCCCCTTTCTGGAATTCATTGGGACAACATTTTTTTGGTATTCCTTTTTCTCAGGCAGATTACTTAACCGGTATTGGATCGAAAACCTTTATTGCAGAGCTCATGCCCCTTCACCCTATTTATATCTCCTTATTATCGGCTGAGGCTCAGAAGGTGATTGGGCAGGTCCATGAAAAAACTGTACCTGCGAGGGCCATTCTTGAAAAAGAAGGTCTTGCCTATCAAGGCCATATCGATATTTTTGATGGCGGCGCTTTATTACAGGCTGAGATTGACCGGATACGTGCGGTAAAAGAGAGCCGCCTCGTTCCTGTTAGTAAAGCAGCATCAGTGACCAGAGATGATGGTGTTTCTTGCATCGTTGCCAATCAGCAGTTTAGTGAATTCCGAGCGCTTTTATTAAATGTGGCGTGTGACAGTAATGAACTGTTTTTAACAACCGCTGAGATGGATGCACTTCAAGTAAGCGATGGGGAGCAGGTTCGACTGGTTAGTCTCTTTCCAAAGGAAAATTAAACATGAATTATAAAGCACATTACATTGGGGGAAGATGGATTGAGGGGCTGGGTGAGTCAATAACTAAATTTTCCCCAATAGATCAACAGATTCTGTGGCAAGCTAACAGCGCTGATGCTTCTCAGGTCAGAGCCGCTTGTCATGCTGCCCGCGAGGCGTTTTATGTCTGGTCGCATTTGCCCGCCAGTGAGCGGATTAAAGTCGTTCAGACGTTTGCGGCTTTACTGAATGAGGAGAAAGAGACGCTTGCTCGTGTTATCAGTCAGGAAACCAGTAAACCGTTATGGGAAACGCGGACTGAAATACAATCCATGATAGGTAAAGCGGCGATTTCTATCGAAGCGTGGGAACAGCGTACCGGTGAATCAGAAACGATTATGCCAGACGGCCGTGCCTTACTGCGTCACCGTCCTCACGGTGTGATGGCGGTTTTTGGTCCGTATAACTTTCCCGGGCATTTGCCTAATGGTCATATTATTCCTGCGCTTATTGCGGGTAATACGCTGGTGTTTAAACCAAGTGAATTGACGCCGATGACCGCGGAAGAGACGGTGAAACTATGGGAAAAAGCGGGTTTGCCCGCCGGTGTGCTCAATCTGGTTCAGGGAGCGCGCAGTACCGGGACTGCATTGCTGGAGGATAAGCAGATTGATGGCGTGCTGTTTACGGGGAGCGCCAATACTGGTTTTCACTTTCACCGCGTGCTTGGCGGTCAGCCGGAGAAGATGTTGGCGCTTGAAATGGGGGGAAATAATGCATTGATCGTCGATGGTTGCGACGATATTGATGCCGCGGTTTACACCATTGTGCAATCAGCATTTATCTCAGCCGGTCAACGTTGCACTTGCGCCCGCAGATTGTTGGTGAAAAATGGCGTGCATGGAGATGCGGTGATTAAGCGTCTGGTGGAGGTGACAGAACGGATCGTGCCATCCCATTGGGATGCCCAACCTCAGCCGTTCATCGGTGGAGTCATTTCTCTACAGGCTGTGCAAAATCTATTGGAAGCTCAAGATCGGTTGCAAAAACTGGGAGGGATCTCTTTGGTCTCGCTGGAGCAATGTCAGCCGCAATCAACGTTTCTGACCCCCGGAATTATTGATGTTAGCCAAATCGCTGATGTTCCTGATGAAGAGTATTTCGGGCCGCTGCTCATGCTTATGCGTTATGACACATTTGATGAAGCGTTGGCAATCGCCAACAACACCCGATTTGGGCTGGCGGTCGGTTTAATTTCGCCGGATGCTGCTTTGTTCCAGCGCCTGTCAGAAGATGCCAGAGCGGGCATTGTGAACTGGAATAAGCCGTTAACCGGGGCTTCCAGTAAAGCGCCTTTCGGCGGCATTGGCGCGTCAGGAAACTACCGACCTAGTGCTTATTATGCTGCCGATTATTGTGCCTGGCCGATGGCATCTCTGGTTGCCGACGAACTTACTTTTCCTGAGACGCTTGCGCCGGGGATCTGCTTCCCTGATTAACCGTTTAACGGAATAGGTTTCAATTTATACAATTTTTTCAGAGGGATTTATGGCTGGTTTTGAAGCGAATTTTGATGGGTTGGTCGGCCTGACCCATCATTATGCGGGGCTTTCTGTGGGTAATAAGGCTTCGATTAATAATAAGGATAGCGTATCTAATCCGCGTAAAGCCGCGTTGCAAGGTGTGATGAAAATGAAAGCGCTGGCTGATGCGGGGTTTATTCAGGGAGTGCTTCCTCCGCAACAACGCCCTAATATCCCTGCCTTACGTAATTTAGGTTTTGTCGGCAGTGATGAGCAGATACTTCATAAAGCGGCCAAATATTCTCCGGTGTTATTATCAAAACTGAGTTCTGCTTCATCAATGTGGACGGCAAATGCGGCAACCGTGTCGCCTTCGGCGGATAGCGCTGATCAGCGAGTTCATTTCACGGTAGCAAATTTGAATAACAAGTTGCACCGTTCGCTGGAAGTAGAAACGACAGCCGCCGCGTTAAAGGCCACGTTTGCTGACCAAAACTATTTTGTCCACCATCAGGCTCTTCCACAACATGAAGATTTTGGTGATGAAGGGGCGGCAAACCATAATCGCCTTGGCGGTGATTATGATACTCCCGGCGTACAGGTGTTTGTTTATGGCCGTAGTGTGTTTCGCGGCGGCCCGGTACCCAAACATTATCCGGCGCGGCAAACATTGGAAGCCAGTGAAGCGATTGCCCGACTGCATCAGCTTAATCCGGCGCAAACCGTTTTTGTCCAGCAAAACCCGGTCGCCATTGACAGTGGTGTTTTCCATAACGATGTGATTGCGGTCAGCAACCGAAATGTCCTTTTTCATCATCAACATGCTTATCTTCATCAATCTCAGGCACTGGCCGAAATTAAGCAGAAACTGGCGGTGTTGGGACAGGATTTTGTCTCAATTGAGGTGCCGTCTGAGCAAGTAAGCATTAAAGAGGCCGTTAATTCCTATCTTTTTAATAGTCAATTGTTGAGCAAAACTGACGGAAAGATGATGATCGTTGTTCCTGAAGAGTGCCGTCAAAATGCTGTCGTTTGGAGCTATTTACAGTCGCTGATTGCGCAATCCTCTTCACCGATTAATGAAGTTTGTGTTTTTGATCTGCGGGAAAGCATGCGCAATGGCGGCGGCCCGGCTTGTTTGCGTCTGAGGGTGGTACTCAATGATGCTGAATTTCGTGCTGTTAATCCTGCAACATTGTTGAATACGCCGCTCTACAATCGCCTGACCGAATGGATAACGCGCCATTATCGTGACGAATTATGTGCCGGTGATTTGGTTGATCCTCAGTTACTTCGTGAAGTTTATACCGCTCTGGATGAGCTAACGCAGATCCTGAATTTAGGGTCGATCTATGAATTTCAGCGCTAAATTGGAGCAGATATGGATCTGTTAACATTATTGCTTGAAAAAAAACTTGCCGACCACCTGACATTTCCAGAAACAATGAGCGCACATTGGTTGTCAGAAGGGGTATTGCAACTGATTCCCCATGAGGGAGAAAATCGGTCTCTGGTGATTTCTGCCGGCATTCACGGTAATGAAACCGCGCCCATTGAAATATTGATTCAGTTACTCGCGCAGTTGGCGGATGGTACGTTAACACTAAAAAATAAATTGTTGATCATCTTCGGTAATTTGCCTGCGATACGGGCGAATCGACGTTATTTACAGCATGATTTGAATCGCATGTTTAGTGGCCGTTATCTGGATTTCCCGCAGGGAGATGAGCGATCGCGTGCGGCTGAACTTGAAGATGTCGTGAGTTGTTTTTTTGCTGAACCTTCGGTGTCGTCGACAAATATTCGCTGGCATATTGATCTGCATACCGCTATCCGCGCTTCTCACCATGAACAATTTGCCTTGTTGCCTGTCAAGAGCCGTCCCTTTTCCGCTGAATTTATGCAATGGTTGCATGACAGCGATATTGATGCACTGGTTTACCATCGTGAGAAAGCCGGGACTTTCAGCCATTTTCTGAGTGAAAAGTTTGGGGCGGATAGCTGTACGATGGAGATGGGTAAAGCAATGCCTTTTGGGGAAAATGATTTAACCAAATTCCAAAAAATTACCGATGCCCTTTATAACTTAATTTCTTTATCACCAATAACTGCACGCATTAAATCTGAGCTGAAACATTATCAGGTAATTGACTCTATTATTAAGAGTGATAATAGTTTTCAGCTTCATATACCCACAGATACCTTGAATTTTACTGAATTACCAGAAGGATTTGAAATCGCCAGCCAACATGATCGCCATTGGAAAATTAAATTTCCGGCGAAATTTATTTTATTTCCTAATGCTGAGGTAGCTAATGGATTAAGGGCGGGACTGTTACTTGCGTTAAATGAAAAAATAATTAAATAAGATATTACTCTAATTTCTTCCTGAAGCCGTGGTAACTTCTTATTTGGGAAGATTTGGCAGTCAACTGCTTCTTTAATGACGGGCGGGTATTATCATGATAAAAAACAATAAAACTCAACAAAACCTTTCGGCAGAGAAATTTGCTGATACACAAACGCTTCATAGAGGGCTGAGTGCGCGTCATATTCAATTGATTTCTATTGGTGGTGCTATTGGCACAGGTTTATTTATGGGATCAGGAAAAACCATTGCCGTATCGGGTACATCGATCATTATTACCTATGCGATTGTTGGTTTTTTTGTCTATATGGTAATGCGGGCAATGGGAGAATTACTCCTGACGAAATTGAGTTATCGCTCTTTTGCCGATTTCGTTTCCGATTATTTAGGCACCAAAGCCAGTTTTTTTCTCGGCTGGACTTACTGGATGAGTTGGATTGTCTCTTGTATTGCTGATGTTGTTGTATGCGGCGGCTACATTCAATATTGGTTTCCCGGCGTTTCTCTTTGGGTGCCTGCATTTATAACGTTAGGTTTGCTGGGTACTTGTAATCTTCTTTCTGTCCGCTTATTTGGCGAAGCTGAATTCTGGTTCGCCATGATTAAAGTCATTGCGATTTTAGCGCTGATTATTATTGGTGTTGGTATGGTGATGGTAGGTTGGCAATCACCAGATGGTATGATCGCTTCTGTGAATAATTTAACTGATCCATCGGTATTTCTGCCAAATGGTATTTTTGGTTTTTTTGCTGGTTTCCAAATAGCGATTTTTTCTTTTACCGGTGTTGAGCTAGTTGGCACGATGACGGCAGAAACCAAAGATCCGGAAAAGATATTGCCGAAAGCCATTAATAATATCCCGATAAGAATTATTATTTTCTATATTTTCTCCATGTTAAGCATCATTGCTGTCACTTCCTGGGGGCGAATTTCAGCGGAAGTTAGCCCTTTTGTGACGCTATTTGCCTTGGCTGGTCTGCCTGCCGCCGCCGCAGTGGTTAATTTTGTTGTGTTAACGTCGGCAATGTCCTCTGCTAATAGTGGATTATATGCCTGTACACGTATGCTTTATGGCTTATCAACAGAAAAGAATGCCCACCGGAAATTTAAAATTCTTTCCCGTAATACCGCAATTCCTGTACATAGCTTGATGTTTTCTTGTTTCTGTATGGTGATTGGTACGTCGCTTTTATTTATCATACCGAATGTCATGCAGTTGTTTACTATTGTATCCACCGTTGCTTCGATTATGGTGATTTATAGCTGGTGTGTGATTTTGATTGCCTATTTGGTTTATCGTAAGAATTGCCCTGATGTACATAAACGTTCAATCTTTAAGATGCCTTTGGGGATGTTAATGACTTGGATAACCCTGACCTTTTTCATCTTTACCATAGTGGTAATGGTTTTTGACCCGGATACACTGGTTGCACTTTGTGTCACGCCTTTATGGTTTATTTTGTTAAGTATTTTATGGCGCGTAAAAAAGAGAAATGAGGCACAGGAAGAACAACGTTATCAGATATCAAAAGAGAGTTTTCGTTCGTAGTCAGCTAATTGAGAAATAATGAATTGAAGCAGCTAGAAAAATGGCTTCAATGGTGATCTCATATTAGCCGAAACGGCTCATTTGATTGCATGATATTCAACGAATACCAAACAATTACCTCAGGTGATAATCAAATCGTTTGGCGGGCGGGGGTTTGCCTTTGCAGATATTTTAGTCAGAGTTGCGTTATTTCTTTTGACCTACTTCCAATTGAGAATTTGTTAAGTCCATTAGTTTTCACCTGCTAAGTGTTTAGTCCCTTCAATGCCAAATAGGCTTCCATGCTACCTGTATTATTAGTCGAATCTGGCATTGGATATTCATGATCTCGGTGCTTTTATTAAATTTTAAATTAAATTTATTGATGCTTTATTTTGTTTTTCGTCAAATTTTTTAATTCATTTTGAATCGTTGACCGTTTTAGTTAATGCCTTTGGTCTCTCCGAGGCAAGGATATACAACATTAATCTTGGCTGTTAGTGTATATTAAATAGTACAGGGTGTGGATTTAATAATTAATATTATTAATTGTTGTATGATAGATTGTATGTAAATATATTATCTATTATCAGTCGATAATTGATAATTGATAATTGTTGTGTGGGAGGATGTTCATAGTGAGTGAAATTCAGCAATCCACCAGGAAAATTAAAATGGGTTATACGGTTTCCATAACTATAATACAGCCTTTAAGTTTCTAATAAAATCAATAATATAAATATAGGCACATATGCAGCAAATTAACATCTCAAACAGCCACCGTTTGGTTCAATCCGAGGCTGAGCTACTCGACCTTATTCTCGCCGAAGTAACTAATACTCCACATCCGGATCTCGTCATTATGGCAGGGCATTTCATGCTCTTCCTTGACGAAGAACGGGGATGCCTCGTACCGGGGGTTATCGAAGAAAATAGTTCGCCCATGCGAGAAAAAATTGAACGACGTGTAGGAATCTTTCCAGGATATACTTGGGAACTTGGTGTTCGAATCGCAGAGCAGCTTGATCCCCAATTCGAAGCGATTAAATTTCTATTGCTTATCAACGATTGGCAATATGTTTCGCGCGATAATGGGCCTGCATCCGAATTAAGACGTGTCTTCTACGAGCAATTCTCCGCGCTTCCGGCCTCATACCAATCTATCTTGGAGCGCAGCGGGCGATTCTCTGAACAAAACATACTTGCAAGCCGCAAGCACCCTATTGCCTACCCGGAGACTTGGCTGAAATATCGGTTCCAGAAAAGCGCCGATAAGTTGGTCAAAGCGGGGCTATTAAATCGTCGGGTTCTCGACAATGGCCCTGATGCTGGAACCGAAATTTCTCTTGTGGACGAAAACGGCGACTATCGTCCTCTCATTACCTGTGGTGTTACCGGATGTGCGGGAGAGATCACGGAGATGATCTCTGAGGTCTACAACGCGCAACATCGCCTTCTGGTGATTTTTGCCCCCGGCGAATGTTTCCAACCGGTCAAAACAGGGGTAAGCACCGCGCTCTCTCTGTATGGGCTTTCGGGTATGAAGGTGATTGTTGCAGATCCCGGTGGAAGCGGAGAGATGCAGCAGCAAGAGATCTATTCGAAGCTCGTTAACGTTGCCGTCTTCACTTCCTGATAGGGAGTCGCTATGAATGTCAATGAAAACCCGACTGGCACAATCTATCTGGATCATTGCGCCACGACACCATGCTTTCCAGAGGTCGTCGACATCATGCGATTCTATATGGAGCATGAATTCGGCAATGCTTCTTCCGCTCATGTGATGGGGCGTCGTGCCCGGCATGCGATTGAGAACGCCACCCAACAAGTTGCGTCTCTCATCGGCGCCCGCCCGGAAGAGATCGTCTTCACATCGGGCGCTACAGAAGCCAACAACATCGCTCTTTTTTCGAGTTTTGCCCACAACGAATGCGCTCCTGCGGGAGCGCTGCTTTGCCCCATCGACCACAAATCTGTGTTGCTCGTCGGCAAAGAGTTGGCTCGTCGGGGGCTTGCTGTCGAGTATCTGCCGGTTGCCGCCAATGGTCGGGTAAAACCGGAAGATGTCATGACTAGACTGACCGCCGACACCCGTATCGTCAGCGTCACTCATGTGAATTCTGAGCTAGGCACCGTTCAGCCGGTGGATGAAATCGCCGCAATCACGCGTCGGTCAGGCGCTTGGCTACATGTGGATGCTGTCCAGTCTGTCGGCAAAATTCCTATGAACGTCAAGGAAACGGGAATTGATATGCTTTCATTTTCCGCCCACAAAATGCGGGGGCCGAAAGGAGTCGGGGCACTTTTTGTCGATGCGCGTATTGCCGCACGTTTGAGGACCTTTATCTATGGCGGCGGTCAGAATCATTTGCGTAGCGGCACCTTGCCGACGCCGTTGATTGTAGGGTTTGGCCTTGCGTGCCAGATGGTTCAGTCGACCCTCATGCAACGCCAGGCAAAAGTCACCGCATTGAGAGACTATTTCATCACTCGTCTGCATCAAAGAGTGCCGAACGCAGTGTTGAATACCGATCTCTCTTGCAGTTCCCCATATGTCGTGAACGTTCAGTTCAAAGGTATCGCTTCGGAGGCGTTGATATCCGGGTTGCATCAGGTGGCTATATCGTCAGGTTCAGCCTGCAACTCCGCGGAACTACAGCCTTCGCATGTGCTCACAGGTATTGGCTTAACCTCGGCTCAGGCCAATGCGTCGGTTCGGTTCTGTTTTGATCCGGATCTCGATAATGCGATACTGGATACCGCAATTGAACACCTTGTCTTCCGATTAAATTCTATTCGCTAGGAGCATTATCTATGACTATGCAAACTTCCTCCTCAAGCTCTGGCACTGGTTTTTACGAACGGGCTTTTGGTAGTTTCTCTGCGGAAGCGGTATCCGAGGTACGCAAAGAGACTTATGGCGAAGACCTGGGGCAAAACAACTGGTCCTCTGCTGATGAGTTTAGAAAGTTCTCCCAATGGCTTCAATTATCTGACCGCTCTCATGTGCTGGATGTATGCAGTGGGTCTGGAGGGCCGGCTCTGTTTTTGGCAAGGACCAGCGGCTGTAGGGTGACGGGGGTTGACATTAATCCTCACGGCCTCCTTACTGCCCGGCAACTTGCGGCAGATTTCGGACTGGAAGATCGAAGCAACTTCGTCGACAGTGATGTTCGTCAGCCTCTGCCATTTCCCGACGGCACCTTTGACGCGCTATGGTGCATCGACTCGGTAATTCATATTCCCGATCGGCTGGCCTTGCTGAGTGAGTGGTGTCGGCTACTGAAGCCCGGCGGACGGTTTTTATATACTGATCCTACCTTGGTAACGGGCATGCTCAGTAAAGAAGAGATAGTGATACGTGGCATGCCAGGTTATTTCCTTTATAGCCCAGTCGGATTGAACGAGCGCCTGATCAATGAGGCGGGCCTTTGCCTCGAAATGCAGGTGGACCTGACACAAAGCGTTGTTGAACTCAGCGAACGCTGGAGTGCCGGGCGTGAGAAGCGCAAGGAGCAGTTTATCGTAATAGAGGGTGAAGAGACGTTCGAACGTATGCAGAACTTCTTGTCCACCACTCGATTAGTCTCAATCGAACGCAGGTTGTCGCGCGTGGCCTTTGTCGGTTATCGTCCGTGATATCCTTTACCTCCTGCCCATTGGGCAAGGAGGTATCCTACCTATTTGCGTGTGAATAATGATGTTAACCTACCGAAGTGCATTCAACTTTCCTGTCTCGGGTTGGATGCCTGGCTTGACCGCTTACTAAAAATTCAATGAATGATAAACCCGTTTACTCGTAGAGTAATTATGTTGTACTGACTATGCGAAATTGAATTTAAATTAATTTAAAGTAAATGTAGCGATTGTTCAAAAATATATTTTTAATGTTATGGAAATGTGTATTTTATTTAATTATATTTTAGATTTTTGGAATTAATCTAAGTAGTTATTTTGTTTTATTATCAGCATGGTGTTTTTATTGCGATTATAATATGTTTTTGACCATTGTAGTATACATGGTTATATAATCATTTTATTATTGCCATGTTGTCTTGATATATAAATTAAATATTTTTTGTTTTAATCATATTGGAATTTGTTTTTGTTTTTTATGATTTAATAACATATCGTTATCTAGGTCAGGTGGTAACAATAGAGAGTGATTTAATTGATTAATTTATTATCGGTCATCCGTAATGATATGTTTTAAAATAAGTATATTAATAACAGCAATGAAATTTATTTTTATTCTATTGAACGTTAAATTTCTTAATTGAATAAAGCAAGGAGATAAGTATGATTTTAAATAAAAAAGTTTTCCTGATTTCCCCTTTTTTGCTCGCAGTGAGTAGTTTTAGCATGGCATGTAAGACAGATCCAAAGATAGAAAAAATAATCACTAAAAATGGGCTGGAAAAGACCAAAGTGATGTCTATGTATAAAAATTGCACACTTTCAGTCTCAGCAGATACACCAAATAAAGTGACATTAGTAAATAATAAAGCGGCAAATCGTGATGCTGAAGCAAAAAAAGCGATGTATTGGTATAGAGGGATGGGAATAAAGGAATATAAAGCATTTCACCAGAATAAGTATAAAAGTCTTCCTTGTGTTAAAGGCAAAAGTTTTTGTGGAATTGCTCCCGAATATACTTATTCGCAAGGTTATCTGACAAATAGCAATCCTGGCGTTGTTGTTGAGTTTAGTACAATAGAACCCAGTTGGTTATATAATGATTTTAAAATTAAACATAAGTGTGAGTATAAAGCTGAAGGGGGAGGAACATATGGGCTTGGTGTAACAGGAACATCGGCAAGTTGTGATTCAGAATACCAGAGAGTAGGAATAGGAAATGTATTTAATAGGTGGTTATCAGAAAAGCCAGCTAAAATAGATGTCATAATTTCTTATGTATTGTTAGCAAAATAGATTTCAACTATATACCTGTCATCTTTCAAGTTGCCTCTTTGTTGGCTGCACTCACTCACCCCGGTCACATAGTTCTCTATGCTCCCGGGGATTCGCTCCCTTGC
>NZ_JFGV01000004.1:0-123596 GCF_000612035.1 Photorhabdus aegyptia
CCCGCCGCTGTTTTTATAGCCCCACCCACTCCTATTGCGACTTCTACTATCATAATATGGGTCTTAAAGGCGACATTCACTTTTCCTTCCAAACTCAATTTCAAATCATTCTTATTACCGGCGTCAAAAGTCCACTGCTTTTGTTTATAAGCGGCACCCAATTGAAAGGACAGATTGCATGTCAAAATAATGCAACATTCCAGATCTAAATAGTTTTTATCATTTGAATTCCTGCGGGCCAGCGCCTTCCTGAATTTGGCTGCCACCTTCTCTATCTTGCAATACGCCGCCCCCATTTGAATGAGATCCAGCTTTGCCGTCATCCCCAAAAAAGGAGCGGCACTGAAACCCAAAAAATGGGTACGGTCATCCATCGAAGTGGTTCGGTCATAAGCATAAGCCAGTCCAATATTGATGGGGTCCACTTTGAGCTCAAGCAGTTGGTAGCTGCGGGTGCCTTTTGAATCCGGATCAGGCGCCAGGTATTCTTTGGTATAACCCAACAGTTTTTCCACCCGATTGATAGCCTCTAAATTGGGCAGGGTTTTCCTCACCTTATTCACTTCCGCAAACTTCGCCGAGTAATCCATATCCTGAACCGTTAAAGCGTATTCGACGTTAATGGCCGTCTGTCGGGTCAGATAAAATGGGTCCGTATGGGTTGTCCATCCACTGCGCAGTTTATTGCCATTTTTAGGCTTGACATTTTCCATCGCCTGACGCGCTTTTTTCTGTTCATCACGCCGCTCCTTTACAGAACGTTCTCCGTGGGAAAAATCAAAGCTCAATCCAACCGAAACCATAAAACTGACCGACGGATAAACCGCTATCGTCGCGTACTGTTGACTATCCAGACAACCCTGGGTTATTAACTTATAATAACGCGGCTCACTGTACATATCTGTCGGGTTGGCAAGATTAGATAAATAAAACCAGACACTTTCCAAGTCACTTTCAATCTCAGCGTCTTTTAGCTGATCTTTATAAAATAATGTCACCTCCTGTGGCGCATTAAATTCTAGCGTTTTCTCTTTCTGCCCCCCCGTTAGCACCGCATGATGTTTATCCGCATTATTACATTTACCTTCAATCTGTATCATCCCTTTTTGACCTTTTCCATCATCAATCAGGCCCATCTTAATTACCGGCTTTTCAGGCCAGACCTGAGTATTCTGACCAAAAGTGACGCTGATTTTATAAATACAGGGGTCCGGGTTGTCGCATGTCATGCAAGCAACACCGGCACGGGATGAAATAGTTTGCTCTACCATATCAATTACCTTTTAATTACCTAATCGGGGATAAAACCCAATTCGCTTTTTAATAATGTTTCCATCCGATAATAACCCGGCCACTGGGTGTCTCTGAGCGCGGTTAACCATGCCAGCGGGATTTGCTCAAACTGATTGATATGTCTCGCCATCAGCAAATAGAGAAACCCGCCAATGGCGCGTTCATCAGTGATTTCATTATCACGACAAAAATAAAAACAATCCTCCGCTAAGGTTTTATGTTGAATAAATGTCTCCTCATCCATATAGGCGGGAGAATAATGTGTATCAGGGAGCGTGTTTTTCAATACCCGGTCTGAATGTGCCGACAGGGAATCGTATGGCAGATCTATGGTACCGGCACCATTATGGTAATTGACTTCATTAATAAATCGCGTCAGTTTATTAATATATCGTTGTTCGAATAGCTCATTTAACTGAGCATATTGCTTTGTTGTGATCCGCAACATCTTTTGTCTGGAGCCAGCCTCCGCGGGAAATTGTTTTCTGACCGCGTGAAAATTATCCTCATGTTTAACACCCATCAGAGAAGTGCTAATTTTATTTATCGGCCCCATGAAACAGTGAATTTCCCAGTCACTGAGGACACTGAGAAACTCCCAGATATTACGCGGATCGTAAAACCGGAAAAATACCGGTTTATCTTGATCGGGTAATAATACTTGAAGATATTTGCGTAAATGCTGACGCAATGTTTTCATATCCGCTTTTGAGTGAAGACAAATTCCCCAACATGTTTGCCATTCCTCTAAATACAGTCCGACTTTTTCTGTCACCTCCACCAAGTAAGGCGCCACCTTAAGCAGTTCAGGTGATAAAGATTCGTCATAAAGACAAACCGCAGGGGGATTAAAATTTTCCAAGATAAAAAACAATCGGTATTCAATCGCACCGTCAATGACGACATAATATTTTTCAGCGGCCATCAGTCGTTATCCTCCTTCGGACAGTGTGCAACAAACAAGGAACCGGCATTGGCGGCAGCTTGCAAAATGACCGGATTCGCCGGGCGCAATAAATCCCCGGGACTTCCCCCAGAGTTCAGATTAATAGATGGACCTTTGATATCGACACCATCAGCATGAATAACGATAAAGCTATTACCTACTTTCAGACTGATTTTGTTGCCACCCTGCACCGTAATATCACCATTGGTATCGATACTGAGCATACCCTGAATTTTCTGTGCCACATTGCCGCCGGCCTGCAACGTTTTGTCACCCTCAACCTGAACAACATAGTTCCCGATGGTTTTATGTTCCTGTTGCCCATCAACAGTGACTTTACGGTTATTGGCAATCACCAGTTCGTCATCATGGCCAATGCTGGTTGTACGGTTGTAATTAATTCGTTCATCCCGGGAATTCAGCACCTGAATCGCCAGATTCTTCTGAGCATGAATAAATATCTCTTCCCGATCTTTTTCATCTTCAAATCTCAGTTCATTAAAACCTTCCCCTTTATGGGTTTTTGAGCGAATTGACATCTGAGTTTTTGCTATCGGCAGACGGTTAGGCACAACGTTAGTGGCATGATAGGTACGCCCAATAATAATTGGCTGATCTGGATCGCCATGCAGAAAATCCACCAGCACTTCCTGCCCCACTCGGGGGATAGCAATCATGCCCCAGCGATTACCAGCCCAAGCCTGACTGACTCTGATCCAACAAGAACTGTGGTCATTGAATTTGCCATATTGATCCCAGGCAAACTGCACCCGCACACGCCCGTATTCATCACAAAAGATCTCTTCCCCCTCCGGGCCAACCACTGTCGCAATTTGCAGGCCGTCAATGCGCGGTTTGGGATAAGGCGAGGGACGCCATACCCGGTTGCGATCGCCAAAGGTGAAGCTGTTCGTTAAGGTCGTCCCCATTTCACCGAAACGGGATTCATCCGCCTGCGGCTGTCTACCGTAATGGCTGATTTTAATCACCAGCCACAGGGTATTAAATTGCTCTTTCGGATGATCAGTAAGCGCAAACCCTGATGCCGGCGCCAGAGCAAAACAGTCACTTTGTGCACGGCCAAACATAGCGTCAGTGCGGAGCGCTTCCAGACGATATTGACTCAGGCGCTCGCCACGCTCATCTTTAAAGCGCCCGGGAAAATCATAGTAAGTGTAACTGGGTAAATCTGAACGCTGGTGATTAATTTGGCGTTCGTGATAGTAACAGTCAGCCCCCCACCGCGGATTTTTAAAAGTACGATCCTTCAACACAATGTTGGCAATCCCGACCTGTTCACGCCAACTGAATCGATTGATGCTGCATTGACTTCCTGTAGCATCCAATTCTGGGTGATAAGGCAATGAAAATTTGTTATTTATCCGATGAGAATCAATGAAAATAATTATCGGTTCACCTCGCTCCTCAGTGAAATCGAAATAATAAAACATCCCTTCATCAGCCAATAAACGATGGAGAAACGCCAGATCACTCTCATCATATTGCACACAAAATTCTCGTTCAGGATGTTCATAACGCAATTGGCAATAGAAGTTTCTAACGCCATTTTCTTTCAATAATATGTCAATAATCTCAGTCACAGATTGATGCTGAAAAATACGGGAATTAACCCGTAATCCCGCACGCCATAAAGCAGGTTGAATGGTCAAGGAATAATGACTGCGATGACGACCTGTCCTGCTTTGTTCAAACTGAGTCACAATCCCAGTTATACTGCGCTCAGGTTTTCCATCACGATAAACGGTCAATGTCGCAAAATTATCAAGAACATCAGCGAAATTAATATCCGGATCAGCACTGGTTAATATCGCCTCCAGACAAAATAACTCTGACAGCGCTTCATCTAGAGTAAACTCCACCACAGCAAAAGTTTTCTCCGGGAGAGAGCCCGCAGTAAGTGTAAAAACCAGCCCTGAATCTGCCATTACATTCCTCCTGATTGCAGGAGGTTGAGACTCGGGAAATTAAATAGATCATGTAAAACAACCATAATTTCACCCTCTTTTACTTAAATGATTACCGAACATATTCACCGGTAGATTCATTAACCAAACTTTTCCCTGTTCAACATATGAACGGGAGGGTAGAAGATGGAAGAAATAATCAACTTATTTTTTTGAAATAACGATATTTTATTCTAATCAAAAAGGCGGCTTTTGGTGGGAAATTTTAATATATTGAATGAGTTACGTTAAAATGAGTTATAATGATTTTATTAACCAAAATTGCTGGCCAGAATCAGTAATAAAAATATTGATAAGAGTAAATTCACTAAAAACAGAAAACAGGATTATCTAATTGAGAAAATCGCTGGCCCGAAAACCAGCGATTAAAATAAATAAGGAAAATCAAATTAACGAAATATCTCAAACAACGACATGCCTTTCATATCAACAAATGTCTTATATGATGCTTGAAGTACGGCTTGTTGTTGATAATAATTCGAAATAGCTGAGTTCCATTCTACGTCAACCAGTTGACTCAAACGGCTTTTATTCGCCAGGCTGCGTTCTGCCCCCAAGCTATCTAAGTCTTCTATTTCTCTCAGTTGTAAACCCAATACCGATTCCACCGAAGAGATATTATTCAACGCGTTGCGAGCGCCGCGGTTAGCCTTATTCAACAATTCCAGCGCATCATCACGACTCTTTTGATCTGCTTCGACAAATGGTGTTTTCAATGACTGAATCGCCATGTCTATGGTTTTAAATATATCAGATTCACTCGGGCTGCCATCCGGCTCTTTTATCGGATTACTGGTAGACGAGAGAAAGACTTGTTCCCCGGTATGCCCAATAATCATAGAGCGGTTGCTATCCACTTTCTGAGTCATTTCCTCAGAACCACCTCGATAGCTAACTGTACCGCTTGTACTCTCATCAAAAGGTTTCACATCCGTTTTATAACCGGCAAAAATATAGCGTCCATTACCATCGGTGGTATTACCCAAATTCACCAGTTGTTCTTTAAACCCTGTCAGTTGAATAGCCAGCGAGTTACGATCTTCGTCACTCAATACACCGTTTACTGTGGCTACCAAACTTTCATGAATATCTTGAACCACACCAACAGCTTTGGATACCACACTTAATTGCATGGAAATCGCGTTTTTAGCAAACGAGCGAGCCGTTATATATTGCTGGTTCTGAGCTTCAGCTTGAGCGACCATGACACCCTGAGATGCCGCCATCGGATCATCAGATGGATTTATCACCCGCTGACCACTGGATAGCTGTGTTCCCTGCTGCATCCATTTCGACTGAGCTGTAGTGATACTCGTCATTTTCTGGTCGTACAATATATTGGTACTTACGCGCACAATTTCATTCCTTTTAAATATTCAGCTAAATGCCTAAGATGTCTCAGGCTATTTTTTATTAAATGGCACGTTTATTAGCGACGGAGTTCCAAAATAGCATTAAATAGCGTTGTGGCAGTCTGGATAACTTGCGCATTCGCCAGATAATATTGCTGTAAGTTTTGTAATGCGCCATATTCTTCATCTACGTTGACGCCGGAAACCGACTGCTGTTCAGCGTAAAGTTGTTTAGTAATATTATTCTGAGTTTCTAAATCAACATTCGCTGTGCTGGTCTGGTTACCAATGGTACTGACCATTGAAGCATAAGCACCAGAAAATGACGCTTTACCCTCTACCAATTTTTTGTTCTGCAATTCAATGAGTTTTTTGGCATTGACGTTATCACTCGCTCCACCATCTTTAGTACCGGCAGCCGCCAATTTCGACGCATCTTTAATATTAACCGCCATATTGCCAATAACACCGCCGACCGTTTTCAGTGTATATCGGTCATGTTCTTTTGCATTGGTTGGATCAATGTCAACTTTTAATCCATCAAATTCCAGTGTATTACCTGTTATTTTGGCAGCAATATCCGCCTTATCAGAGGCACGCTGGATTTTCCAATTAGCCCCATCGTAGCTAATATGATAATCACTGGCTTTTACCACTGAGGTATCTGTATATTCCACGCTAAAATCAGCAGAACCTTTATTTCTACTATTGGCAACCACATCCGGGTTATTAAATGTGAAGAAATCTTCACCCGGTTTGCCTTTTAAATCAAAACCAGCACGGTGAACCTGATTAAATTGATCGCCCAATACCAACGCTAATTGGTTTAACTGATTACGGGAATTATCCAGCACTTCACTACGCGCCCTCAATGTGCCGCTTAATTCCCCTTTATCAATGAATTTTTCATCAATTTCAACAACATCACCAAAACCACGATCATAACCTAATGTAATGCGACTGCTGTCCGCATTGGATGAAATCGCTTCTACTCGGTAAGCGGTTGTTCCCTGAACCAGTGTCAATCCCCCCGCAAAAGTGACATTGTAAGAATCACTATCCTGCTGGATCACACTCACGCCAACCAATTTATTCAGTTCATTGACCAATTGATCACGCTGATCCAGTAAAGCATTCGGCTCAGCACTGCCACCGCCTTTCATACGGGTAATTTCACCATTGAGTTTAGCAATTTGCTGCGCATAGTTATTAATAGACTCAGCCGAATTAGCTATTCCCCGATTAATGTTATTTTCCATTTTACGCAGGAAGGCATCCGCACTTTGCAACTGGTTTACCAGCCCTTTTGATTTACCAATCGCTGTCGTTCTGGCTGCATCATCTTCCGCATTACTGACAACATTTTGTAAGCTGGTAAAGAAGTCATCAATGGTGTTTGACAGGTTATTCGCTTTGTCTGCCAGCAAATTATCAATCTGGGAAATTTGCTGAGAATAAGTGGTTAATGTACCTTGTTTCGCCCGAGCCTCAGACAGTTGTTGATTAATGAATTCATTATATTGACGGTTAATACTAGTGACAGTAACACCATTTCCGATAAAGCCAACGGACGTCATTGTGCCGCCGTTTTGATTGACAACTGTCGATTGCCGGTTATAACCAGGAACTTTAGAATTTGCGAGGTTATTACCCACGGTTCCCAGAGCAATTTGAGCAGCTTGCAGGCCACTCATCGCGGTATTAATAAGACTGTTGGACATCAGAAGATCCTTTTACGTTTTATTTCTGTCTCCGCTAGTGGGTGGCGGCAAACAATCTTTCAGCTAAAAACAAAGTCTGAACTGCTTTAATTTATCGGCTGAACTCAATAAAACTTGAGCAAAATAAAGATCAGAATAGTTTACTCAAATCGTAGGTATACGCTTTCACCGCCTGTTCTCCCGCACCTTTTAGCTGTTGAATAACTGAGACCAGTTTTTTCGCATATCCGGGATCGGTCGCATAACCTGCCTGTTGTAAGGAATAAGCCCCTTGTTCCGCGGTAGCAGAGCGGGCAACGTTGGCGTAACGGGGACTCTCTGTCAGTAATTTGACGTAATCCTCAATCGCTTCCACGTAAGAACCATAAACACGGAAGTTATCCTTCATTTTCTGAGGCTCACCGTTGATATATTCTGTGGTCAGGATATGGGTTACTGGCCCTTTCCAACCTTTGCCCGCTTTAATACCAAACAGATTATGGCTTGGCTTACCATCAGCGGTCAGAATCTCTCTTTGTCCCCAACCAGACTCTAATGCGGCCTGAGCAATAATCAGCAAATGAGGAATACCACTGCGTTGGCTAGCTATCCGGGCAGGAGTCGAGAGCGTGGATACAAAATTCGTACTGTTCAGCGGCAGCGGTTTAGGCGCCGTCTCGGGTTTCGGTACCGTTCGACGTATAAATTGCTCAAGCGCCTGCCTTGGCAAGGTTTGCAAAACTTCGTTATCCAGCGTCACGGGGACTTTACCCACCATTTCGCTAGGGGCAATTTTGTTGTTAGCAAGCTGCTTGAGCATCATATCGGCAAAACCTAAACCCTTCTGAGCAATATTCTGCGCGATTTGCTGATCGTATATCGAAGTATAGAGGCGTGTCTGTTCACTGCTCAACATGCCATCTTTAGGCAGAGATGAACGCATACTTTTCAGCATCATCTGAACAAAAAGCCCTTCCATTTGTTGGGCTACTTGCCGTAGCCCCTGTTGTGGATCTTTTGCCAGATTGGATTTTAATGTGTTAACCGACTGTACATCATAAGCCGCACCGGGCAGGGTTAAAAAATCATTCATCAAATGATCTCCAGTTTCGCCCGCAGACAACCTGCACTTTCCATTGCCTGTAAGATTGACATTAAATCATTCGGTGTCGCACCCAATGCATTCAATGCTTGAATAACATGGCTCAAACTTGCACTGGCGTTAACCTGCTGCAACGCGCCATTTTGTTCACGAACAGCAACAGCGGGATTACGGGTAACAACGGTACTGCCACCGGCTAACGGTGTATTTGGCTGACTAACAACCACCTGATTATCAACAATGACAGAAAGATTCCCTTGAGCAACCGCGCAGCTATCCAGCATGACATTGCGGTTCATCACGACAGAGCCGGTGCGAGAGTTGATAATCACTTTGGCATCACCGACATCAACGCGAAGAGTCAAATTCTGCACATGAGAAAGGAATTTAACCTGCTCGCTTTTATCTCTCGGCATACGCAATTGTACTGTGCGGGCATCCAGCGGCGTTGCCGTTCCCGTTTTCCCCGCACGATTGATGGTATCGCTGATCTGCTGCGCCAGTGTGAAGTCTTCGTTATTTAATTGAAGATTCAGTATGCCATTTTCACCAAATTGCGTAGGCAATTCGCGTTCAATCACTGCACCGTTACTAATCCGACCACCCGCGAGCTGATTGACTTTTACACTGCTTCCCCCCGCGCTGGCGCCGGCGCCGCCGACCAAAATATTCCCCTGCGCCAGAGCATAGACCTGATTATCAACACCTTTTAGTGGCGTCATCAGCAAAGTACCGCCACGTAAGCTTTTAGCGTTCCCCAGTGAGGAAACCACTACGTCAATATTCTGCCCGGCACGGCCAAACGGCGGTAGTTTCGCAGTGACCATCACGGCAGCCACGTTTTTCAACTGCATATTGGTTCCCGGCGGAACGGTAATCCCCAATTGGGATAACATGTTGCTTAAACTTTGGGTAGTAAATGGCGTCTGAGTCGTCTGGTCGCCGGTTCCATCCAATCCAACCACTAATCCATAACCAATCAACGCATTTTCCCGTACTCCTTGAACCGTGGTGAGATCACGGATACGTTCTGCGGATACTGTCGTTGTCACCAGAGCCAGCAATACAAGAAGAAGGCTGACAGCAAATTGTTTTATCATAACCATCCCCTGTTAAAATGGTGCGACATTCAGGAAGAAACGCTGTAACCACCCCATGTGCTGCGCTTCATTAATATAGCCATTGCCCACATATTCAATGCGGGCGTCCGCGACCTGATTGGAGCTGACGGTATTATTAGCATTAATTGTCCGTGGGTTAACGACACCGGAGAAACGGATAAACTCGGTTCCCTGATTGATAGCAATCTGCTTTTCACCGACCACATGTAAGTTACCATTTGCCAGTAACTGATCGACCGTCACGGTAATCGTTCCTCTGAAAGTGTTATTCGCATTAGCGCCGCCTTTCCCACCAAAAGTATTATCGGCTTCCATATCCAGATCGGTTTTATCTCCGCCAATTAACCCTTTCAGGAAACGGGGAGTCAGTGCTGCGGAAAATGTGTTTTTTCCATTACGGCTGGCATTAGCCGAAGAGTTCTTACTGGCGCTGACATTTTCCTGCAATGTAATCGTCAGGGTATCGCCAATATTTCGGGGTCGGCGATCTTCAAATAGCGGCTGATAACCATAATAAACCGGCTGTACTACTTGAAAAATAGCGCCATTAGGGACTGGCGCGGTTGCCGCAGAAGGTGCTGCGGTGGTTGCTCCCTCAACCAGGGATTTTTGCGGTATATACGCACAGCCCGTTAGTGACAATACCGCCAGTGCTATACTACAACGCCATTTATGCGCCACATTTTTCCGTAAATGGCGGAACTGACAAACGGCGCTGGTCTCGGCAACAGCCATTGTATCCATCTTCGATACTCTTTATTTATCCCTGAATAACGGGGAAACTGAGTGTTTCCCCGCGGTTCTGATTGACGATTAGGTTATAACTGAGTCAGTTTTTGTAGCATCTGATCAGACGTCGACACCGCCTTAGTGTTAACTTCATAAGCACGCTGAGTCTGAATCATGTTGACCAATTCTTCCGCAATATTGACGTTAGATGTTTCAACATATTTATGCTGGAGCAACCCTGCGCCATTGATTCCCGGTGTATTTTCAATCGGTACGCCAGAGCTGCTAGTCTCTACATACAGGTTTTCACCAATACTCTCTAACCCACTCTCATTGATAAAAGTTGTCAGGGTAAATTGACCTATTTGCTGAGATGCGGATTGCCCCTGTACTTTCACACTGACAATACCATCACTGCTTATGGCGAGGTCCGTCGCATTATCAGGAATAGTAATGGTAGGGAAGATCAAAAAACCGCTAGCGGTCGTCAACTGCCCGTTTTGATCTTCCTGAAATGAACCGTCACGGGTATAGGCGCTGGTGCCATCAGGTAACTGAACCTGAAAGAAACCCTTTCCTCTAATAGCAACATTATGGCTGTTATTAGTTTCAGATAAGTTTCCCTGACTATGTATACGTTCTGTTGCTACCGGGCGCACCCCAGTACCTATCTGTAAACCAGAAGGCAGGCGGGTTTGCTCCGATGACATCGCCCCTGGTTGACGAATGTTCTGGTAAAGCAGATCTTCAAAAATGGCACGCTGGCGTTTAAAACCATTGGTGCTGACGTTTGCCAGGTTGTTGGCAATCACATCCATATTAGTTTGCTGAGCATCCAGCCCAGTTTTAGCAATCCATAATGATCGGATCATCGGTTTTATCCTCTGTGTCTAAATCAACTTATTGCTAATAGCTGATTAGCACGTTGTGCATTTTCATCTGAGCTATGGATGACTTTCATCTGCATTTCAAAACGGCGGGCATTAGCAATCATACTCACCATGCTTTCCATTGGGTTGACGTTACTTCCTTCAAGCACACCGGGCATTAATTTCATCTCATCACTGGCTGGCAAGACATCACCCTGCAACCCTTGCGCCTGTTCCGTCATGTGAAAAAGGCCATCATCGCCGCGGACTAGCTGATCGCTCTCCGGTTTCACCATTTTCAATCTGCCAAGTTGCCCTAACTGTGTTGGCGGATCGCCAGGAATCAGTGCAGATATAGAACCATCCGTCGCCAGGGTTAACTCAGCCTGTGGCGGAATATTGATCGGGCCGTTGTCGCCCATCAACAAGTTACCTTGGACGGTTAACTGACCTTCCGCTGAAATCTGAATGCTACCGTTACGTGTATAAGCCTCAGAACCATCTTCAAGCTGAACCGCCAGATATCCCCCCTGCCCAATCGCCACATCCAACGGACGAGAGGTATAGTTCATCGGCCCCTGACGATTGTCAGAACCCGGCGTTGAAGCCACAACCAAAGTGCGAGTATTAAAGGCAGCCCCTTCAACAGGCACCGCTCGCAAAGCAGCCAGTTGCGCCTTAAAACCCGGTGTCGATGCATTAGCCAGGTTATTCGCCGTCACTGCTTGATGTTCTAGTGTCTGACGAGCACCGCCCATTGCGGTATAAATGACATGATCCATAATGCTATCCTGAAACTATCAGCGCAGGCTGACCAGCGTTTGTAGGATCTGATCTTGAGTTTTAATGGTTTGCGCACTGGATTGATAGTTGCGCTGCGCCACGATCATATTAACCAGTTCCTGGCTCATATCGACGTTGGATGCTTCCAGCGAACCACTGAGCAATTTGCCAAAACCGCCAGAATCCGCAATGCCAACAACAGGGTTACCAGAAGCCCCCGTCTCTACCCAAACGTTGTCCCCCTGCGCTGACATCCCCTCTGGGTTAGCAAAATTAGCCAGAACGATCTGCCCCAATAACTGGGATTGTTTATTGGAATAGGTGCCGACAACGCGGCCATCTGACTCAATACGGTAGCCACTGAATTCACCTGCGGCATAACCGTCTGCCTTGAGTGTCGATATGCTATCAGCATCAATTTTCTGCTGCTTACTGCCATTAAAATCAATAGTGATATCAGAGGCATTTGAACCATTCAGAGAGGGAACATTAAATGTAAACTGATTATTGTCACCAATCAGTTTACCGTTGCCATCAAATTTCAACGTCCCCAACGAAGCGGCTTTAGCGCCCTCTACCGCACTATCCTGAGCATGAACCTGCCATTCGTTATCGTTCGTTTTCACAAAGAAAACCTTGATATTATGTGGGTTACCCAAGCTATCAAAAGTGGTAACAGTGGTAGGGTAGTTATAAGAATCCTTATTTTCCGGCGAGAAAGCCTCTGTCGGTTTTTTATGCATCGAATTAAGGTTGGTTGTCATCGTCACCTTAGTTGTTGCCTTAGCCGCCAACATACCTTGAGGTATTGTAATCGGCTCTGGGTTAGCCCCTTTCTGAATCTCCGGCGTGCCACCATTGACACTGGCGGCGGGATAGCCGGTCAATTTCATGCCTTGCATGTTGATAATATTGCGGTTCTCATCCATCTTGAATTGACCGTTACGGGAATAGTAGATCTTACCATCACCGCCTTGCATACGGAAAAAACCGCTTTGAGTGATCGCCAAATCAAGTGGGCGATTGGTCGTCGTCGGCGTACCATCTTTAAAATTCTGATTAACACCCGATATTTTCACCCCCAGCCCCACCTGAGAACCGGCAAAAATGTCAGAAAAAGCAACCGTGCTGGATTTAAAACCATATGTCGCCGCGTTAGCGATATTATTACCAATAACATCCAAATTACCTGCCGCGGCATTCAAACCACTTACTGCTTGTGAAAAAGCCATATTATTCTCCGTTAAAATTCTTGCTGGTTAAAGAATCTGACGTATTTGATCCATAGTGACGGCACCAATCCGCCCTAAATCTAACTTAGCGCCATCCGCGTCACGAGTAACACCCTTCACCTCCGCGTGCCTCAGTTGCTGAAATACGCTCGGATAGCCTTGATAGCTGGCTGTAATGGTGAATTTATAAGCGGATTCCTCAGCTACAGCACCATCTTCTTTTATGCCATCCCAAGTGAAATTATGAACACCCGCTTCCAAGGCACCGAGATCAATTTGGCGTACAACCCCGCCTTGCTTATCAGTGATGGTGACTTTTACACTATCTGCCGGTCTTGCCAGTTCAATACCATATTGTGACGTGCTGATGCTTCCATTTTCCTTTGAACCCACCAGGATGGTATCCCCTGGGATCATCACGCCTCGCCCAATCAGAGCCGATGCCTGTACAGACTGATTATTATTTATCTGACCGACAATAGACCCCAGTGTGGTATTCAGCTTTTCGATCCCCGCCAAGGTGTTAATCTGCGCCAAATGGGAAGTCAGCTCATTGTTCTTCATCGGGTTAGTTGGATCTTGATTTTTCATTTGCGCGACCAGCAATTTCATGAAGTTGCTATTCAGCTCTTCACTATTCTTTTTCTTGCCGTTCGATGCTAACTCACCAACAGTCATGTTATTCAGTGATTCATTCACTGAACCGGTAATAGCCATGAGTCACTCCTGTTACTGACCTAACGTCAATGTTTTCAACATTATCGATTTAGTTGTATTAAGCACTTCAACGTTGGCTTGATAACTACGGGAAGCAGAAATGGTGTTAATCATTTCTCCGACCACATCAACGTTTGGCATCCGCACATACCCCTTTTCATCAGCCAATGGGTGACCTGGCTGATACTCAAGGCGGAAAGGAGTGGGATCATCAACAATTTCACTGACTCTGACGCCGCCGGTTTCTTGCCCTGCCGGTGCGGCAACACGGAAAACAACTTGTTTAGCCCGATATGGCTGACCATCAGGCCCCGCAACGCTATCGGCATTTGCCATATTGCTGGCGCTGACATTTAATCGTTGGGATTGAGCTGATAATGCCGAACTGGCAATATCAAAAACACTGAGTAAAGACATTGCCCTTATCCTTGCTGTAAGACTGACATCATGCTTTTAACCTGAGAGCTGGTCGCAGTCAGTTCAGCCTGATATTTCAAGCTGTTATCCATAAAATTGCTGCGTTCCATATCCATATCTACCGTGTTGCCATCCATCGCTGGCTGATAAGGCACCCGATACAGTAAGTCCATCTCCATTCTCTTCTGAGGCTGAATAGGAATATGCCGATCGGATGTCAGCGTCAGCCCGATCCCGTTTCCGGTGACCCGACCGTGTGCAATGGTTTTTTTCAGTTGTGTGGCGAAATCAATATCCCGCGCTTGATAACCGGGCGTATCCGCATTAGCGATATTAGCGGACAATATTTCTTGCCGCCGAGATCGCAATGACAGGGCTTCCTGCTGAAAATGAAAGGCTGCATCTAATTTATCGAGCATATTCCTCCCTCTGATGTGACTGACCTGTGTTGTGAACTTTTAATCGCGCTTTTCACGATCGCGAAATTCGCAGTAAACAGAATAAACGCAGAAGGAAAAGCCTATCGGGTGAATAGACGCTAATTGGATTGCTATTTATCCCATTGACTGATATTCGATGCAGGTACACTTACACGCGACTAAATATACGCGACTAAACAGCAGCGTATTGACCGACAGAAATAATGAGAGCGAGAAGATGCATGCTATAAACATTATCGGGCTGTTCGCATTTTTCTTTATCACTTCGATGGCATGGGGCAATAATTTACCCCAAGTTATAGAGCACTATTTCCAGCAAATACATAAGGCTAACCATCACAAAGTTTCTGTTAACATCAGAACCCCTGAACAACAATGGCCCCAGTGTGAACGGCCAGAAATTCAACCCGCTATTGGTGGTCAAAACTGGGGAAATCTCTCCTTACCTGTTATCTGCCATCAACAACGCAAATTCATTCAAGTCGCTGTCAGTGTGACAGGAAATTATCTGGTTACCCGCCGAACCATCTCACGTAATGATGTTTTATCAGAGGACGATTTTCAGGTCAGAAGCGGATTACTGGAAAAATTACCCCATGATCTGGTTATTAACAAAAATGAAATAAAAAACAGCATTACAATACGTAACATCCCAGCGGGGCAAGTCATTACACGTAATATGTTACGCCGCCCGTGGGCGATACGGTCAGGCCAGAGTGTGGTGGTGATCATTCAGGGGAATGGCTTTCAGATACGGAATGAAGGGAAAGCTATTAATAACGCCGCCATTTCTGATAAAGTCAGGGTTCGAATGAATTCAGGACATGTTATAACCGGCCAGGCATTAGAAAACGGCAGTGTAAAAATCATGTTATAAGTTCCTAAAGTTTTCTTTCTCTGTGCCGATATAACCAGCAGAGCACGATTTGCAGGTATGCAAATGGCATATAACCTGCTCCGATCCATAGGTGAACCTATGCCTGGCCATAAAGGATAATAATTATGAGTATCGAACGCACTCACCCCTTATTAGCTATCGCTGCTGTTCAACAGCGACCAACTAATGAAAGCGCCCAAGGCACCCGCAAAACCTCCGGCGTTACCTTACAAAGCAGCGATGCACAAGTAAAACTGAGCGAAGCACAAGCAAAACTGGTTCAACCAAGCAGCCAGGATATCAATATCCAAAAGGTGCAAAAGTTGAAAGAAGCTATTGCTCAAGGAACTTTAAAAATGAACAGCGGTAAAATCGCAGATGCTTTGCTCAAAGAAGCCGCCGAAAACTTTCAGTACGATAAGAAATAATTGAACCCGCTATGGAAGCACTACAACAATTACTCGAACAGCAAGTGACCTATTTGACCTCGCTGACCCAAACTATGGCGGAAGAACAGCGTATTTTATGCGAGGGTTTTATTGAAGCACGAGATTTGCACCAGATAACAGAACGAAAAAATTTTTTGTTATCTGCGCTTAGCCATTCAGAACAGCAACGTCTTAATTTGAGCAAGACATTAAACATCATTGCACCTTATGATAAACAACCTATGCTTGCCACGTTATGGCAACAGATCGGCAAAGCTGTCACCCAAATTCGTGATCTAAATACCCATAACGGCCTGCTATTAACTCAACATCTTGAACTAAATAGTCAAGCTATCGCTTTTCTAAAAAGCCACCATAGCCCTTCTCTTTATGGCTCAGACGGCCAAGCTGCCCGTCACTCTGCGCTTTCCGGCCATAGAGCTCAAGTTTAATTCAGCGCATTACCGCCTATTGCGGTAGTGCTGCTTTTTATTGTTTTGATCGTATTTGTAAGCACCACCTTCCTGTTCAAACCGAGCTTCGTATCTGCTCACAGAGTCCTCAAGCATGAATAATTCAAACGAAATGTACTGTGAAATGGTTGTTGCAATCAGGGGAGAACGGATTGGCAAAAATCACTGTTTGTAAGCTAACGTAACAATTGCGAAACAATAACGTTTTGCGTGTTGCAAAAATATACTGCAAAATAGGAATAAGCAACAACGGGGAGATTATCAAAAATCAGGCTAATGGATTAACAGCGAGAACACCCTTCATTTCATTGATCTATCTTGGGAATAACACATTGATGCACAAGAAATTAAAAAAAAGCAAATCTAGCGGACAGCAGATGCCAAAAACGCCTCAGCAACAATTCAAAGCTTACTGGACGTCCATCGAAAAATACCAGTTGAAGATCGCCAAGCTACAACAGCAGCAAGACGAACTGTTCATGCGCTTTCAACAAGAGGTCTTACCGGTAGAGCATCAATATATGCAGTCCAGATACGATAAAGCGGCGCGGTTGCTTTCATTTGCCGATAAAAAATCGTTGGGGAAAAACCAACGAAGAGAACTATTTTCCTGGATAGAAGAAGAGCTTGCTGAGTTATGTACTTACCCCTTTAACGAAAACCTTGATCTCAATAAGTTGACCGATCACTTTTCCAATCTTCATGCGTTTAAAGAAGAGGAAATTCCGACACCAGAACAGATGGCTGATATCCGGCAGACTTTTGGTGAATATTTTGATTTTAATGAAGAAATATCTGATGAAGAATTACTTGATATGATAAAAAATCCCGAAAAAATGCGTGCCACCATAGAACAGCGTTTTCAACGGGAATCAGAACATTTCTACGATGAATATGATGCAGAAGAGACCTCTGACTTCGACCCTGCGGCAGAAGACCAGAAAAAACTAGATTCTTTGTTTAAATCGCAGGAAGTGAGCCAAATGTATAGAAAAATAGCCAAGGTACTGCATCCGGATCGTGAACCGGATTTAGATGAGAAAAAGAAAAAAAACCAATTGATGGTACAGTTATCGCAAGCTAAGAAAGATAATGATGTCTGGACGATAATAAACATGTACCACAAGTACATTGATCCAACTTTCAGTTTTAACAGCCAGGATATATCCGACATCAATAAATTGCTCAAAGCACGTATAGACATATTAGCCAATGAGCTTAATCAGCTAAAACAATCTGATTCATTACCGGGCATGATTTGGCGCACACTGGGAGGTAATACATCGAAGGCAATAGAGAATAACCTCCGCGAACATTGCAAAAAATTGCGACAAAATATAGAAAACGAAATCCAACTGCGCGAAAGCCTACGCTCACTGACTGTACTAAAAAGCTACCTGGCAGAACGACGTGATGCCTTTGCCTTTGAAATTGAACAGGAAATGATCGACTATTTTTTCAGACAATATTGAATCCGCTGAGTCTGACAGAAATTTCAGCGGCTTACTTATATAGTTTACCGACCATTAGCCGCGCACTGTGTCAGAGCATTACCACCCATTGTGGTAGTCCCATTTCCTTGTAATATATACAAAAAATGGGGCTATCCTAGATTAGACCATCATTTGATATTCTCAAAAACATAAACTGCACCGGCTTTGGATTTAGAATCAACACTTTCTGACGTTGCCCCAACAGCCAAACTCGTCCCCGCCTTATTCAGGCAGGCAACCTTACCAAGACCCTTGAAATAGTCTGGAGGACCTGAAGGGTCCAGAATCTCAATAGGTGTTTCCATATTCCATTTATTATTCAGACAGGTATATACATACACACTGGAAGCCGCCCACACTACCAGACGATTTCCCACACCATTCAGTTCGATAGCGCTGCCAAAATACGTTACGCCGCTAGGAGCCGAAAACGTAATGGGATTTTCTTTATCCCAGATCCCATTTGTGCGCATATGTACACCAACCCTCTTTTCGGAACTATTGGCCCCACTACCTACCAACGCCAAGCAACCTCCCGCCGTATCCAGACAGATCAGACATCCCATGAAAATCACCCAACAACTATGCGATCTCTATCCACTCCCACCTCGATAAACTGAAAAAATCTGTAAAACAAAGCAGTACAGGGGACATCAGAAAATACTAAAATCGACGCTTTTCATATGATGGTCTGACATCAACTTGGTATACAACCAAACCAAACAACAGTCAGTACCAAAGCAAAAATTTCATTTGCAATCATTGCAAGCCCGTACTGATGGAATGCGAACCGTTACAACTTGTGTATTTAGCATACCTTAATTTATTCTCAACTAAATAGAATAGTATTACTCATCAACTATAACATGATAATAGTTTTATTAACTATGATATCACATATTTAATTATTTAAAATGTTATTAAAAGATATTTAAAATAATGAACAAGAAAGTAGCTATTGATTTTCATTCAATAATCGCGTTCTTTAACAAAAATACACTTTAAATTTATCAAAAAGGTTTTTTATGTCTAATTTTAATTTCGGCCCTGTTATTCCCCTTGGCAGTGTTTTTCCTCCGGGAAGTACAATCAATCATGGAAATGGCTGGACAACAACGACAACCCCCGTTTTTCCTGGGGTTCCGGGTGGAGGGCATAGCATTACTCATTATACAGGTATCTATAATAAACCAACACAGCCTCCAACCTATAATTGGACACCCCCCATTAATAGACCCTGGGGACAACCTGGAACTCCTTATAAAGACGTAGACCATTACTTTAGAGAAAACGATCTTGAAGTTATTGATAAAAAATTAACCAATGTAACAAAAGAATTAGAAGATTCTGAGAAAAACGTTTCTTATGATTTTGACGACTCTCTTCTAAAAGCGGAAATGTTGTTGGTCATATTAAATAAATTGGCTTCTGAGAATTCTTCCGAAGCACTAAAAACAAATGTTGTTGATTTCAAGTTATTGATTGAGCAAAAGAATAATTTAAAAAAATATATTGAAAATCAAGAGTCTTTTAGACAAGAAAAAATAAAAGATCTGGCTATTAAAAAGATGTCTTTTAATGGTCGGAATATGGGAAACTTTCTAAAATATGCAAACTCTAATAGGAAAGATATTTTTACGCTTGCATTCATTGAAAGTGCAAAAGCCGTGCTTGGATATCAGGGAGATTGGACCGGGGTTTGGAATGAATACGTTGTAGCACCAGCGATGGATTTATATAATGCAAAACATGAACTCATTAATGTATTAAATAAAATAACACCGGCAAAAGAAGAGATCAAAACAAATACTAAAAAATTATTGACTACAGATAATAGCATGAGTGGATTGGGAATGTTTTTTCATTTTACAGGAAAATCAGGTCGAGAACTCACTCTCTCTGAAATCGGTGTGCATGATAGAATTCGTGTATTAATGCAGAAGCCAGGTGCATTTGGCAGAACAGAAGGCAGTATTCAATCTCGTTTTATTTCACAAATTCAGAATGGTGAACGAATTGATTTTAAAAATGGTTATGATTTTGCTAAGGAATCAAAAATACCAGGTATCGACCCTCTGTGGGCTATTGGAGGTGCAACGATTAGTGGAAATTTGATAAATATTAAGGCAGAAAACTCAGGTGATAAATATAATATATCCGGTGTAATAAATTATAAACTATATGATAATTTTACTGATCCATATGATACATTTAACTGGAAGACGGAAGATATTAATTGGGGTGGAGAGCCATTTGAAATCACTGGGGAATGGAAGGAAAATGTAAATTTTCAGATCGATAAAAATATTTATGAAAATAAAATCAAACCATTAATTCAACAGAATAAACAATAATATTCTTAAGGTCGCGCATTAAATGCGCGACCTTATACCAAATACCCAATTAAAAAAAGTACTGATAAATAACCTGAGGAAAAACGTGACTGAATATTGCAATAACAGTCATTAGCAATGATATCAATATAGTTTTTTTAAAATTTCTTCCTAGTATAAAAAAATAATTAACCAACATAGATAACATAAAAAAAATAACAAATATCGATAAAAAAAGAGCAACCAGCATTTTATATACACTCAGTTTAAAAACTTTCTGTAATATTATCATAAATAAGATTTATTCTCAGTGCTGAGAACATGATCAATTCTAAATATTCAATAAATGTGAGATTTATCGCAAAAAAGTAGGATTTGAGTTGAAAGCCTACCTCTTAAAGATTTATTTGCTGTTATGAATGATCTGGTTCCTGACTCATTAGCCAATTCTTCGCAAAAAACGCGATAACAACGGGAATGGTGCATGCGTGATCAGGCACATTCAACTTAGAACTTAGTATTAACAATTATGGCCATCAATTGATATTTTCAAAGATATAAACTGCACCGGCTTTGAGCTTAAAATCGACACTCTCTGACGTTGCGCTAACAACCAAACTCGTCCCCGCCTTATTCAGGCCGATAGGCCCACCAAAACCATTTAAATTATCTGAATTGCCTGAAGGGTTCAAAATCTCCATAGGTGTTTCCATATTCCACTTATCATTCAGACAGGTATACACATACACCCGGGAAGCCGCCCCCACTGCCAGACGATCCCCCGCAGCATTCAGTTCGAGAAAATCGCCAAAATATACGTCACTTGTAGGAGCCGAAAACTTAATGGGGTTTTCTCTATCCCAGACCCCATTCATGCGCGTATACAGATAAATCTCCCTAACAACATTAGTGGATTGATAAGAACTTGAACCCACCACCAGACGATCTCCCTCTGCATTCAGGCTAAAAACCTTGGTAAAACGACGTAATTCATCTTTAGGGGCCATAAACTTAATAGGGTTTTCGCTATCCCAGATCCCATTCGTGCGTGTATACACATAAATCGTGCTTATTGTGAAATCATCGTAACCATGCACCGCCAGACAGTTTCCTGCGGCACTCAGGCGGACAGCCTTGCCAAATTCATAAGAACTCGAAGGGACCGGAAACTTAATGGGATTTTCGCTATCCCAGATCCCGTTCGTGCGTGTAAACATATGGAACGTAGAATGTAACGCAGATTTGAATTCGCACCCAGTCACCAGACAATCTCCCGCTGCGCTCAAGCTGACACCCAGGCCAAAGAATTCAATGCGGCTCGGAGCCGGAAACCAAACGGGCTTTCTTACATTCCAGACGCCATTTGCACGCATATGTACACCAACCCTCTGTCTGAACCTATTTGCCAACGCTAGGCAATCTCCCGCCGCATTCAGACTGACATCCCATGAAGAATCACTTTGATAAGACTCAAGCACAATAGGCGTGCTTGTATTCCACTCACCACTCTTCCGGCGCGTATATATACAGATTTTAGTATTCATCCCAACCGCTAAACGGTCTCCCACCGCATTCAAGCTAACAGAATAGCCAAAAAATTCACGCGCCTCGGGAGAGAGAGTGGTAGAAACAATACGCGTCATCATGGTGCGTTTCAAACCCAATACCCGCGTGATCTCTATCCGTTCCCGCCGCGATAAACTGAAAAAATCCGCAAACTGAACCTGCTGATCAGCATCCAATTTCAGATACCCTCCCCCATCAAAAGAGAGTCCACCTTCTGGTTTCAATGATAGCGCCAAAGCCCCTTGTTCAAGGTTTAACCCACCAGAATGGTGAGTGTTGAGGGCCAGTTTTCCTTTACCATCCCGTTTCAACCCTGCGGTCAGGCCATCACCCTGAGCGCCATCAATGATTTCATATGCTTTATATGCTTCATCAATCAAATGAGAAAAGGCTTCTGGCATAAGCCGAACGCCAGACTTAAAACTCGCTTTCAATGAGTCAACAGTACTAATTTCTTTATCAGTCATCATATGTCCTCAAAAGCCGTATGAGACAATCACTGCCATCTGCCTTCTGTCATCCGTTTTCTGTCTTCTGTCCTCTATTTGATATCCTCAAAAACATAAACTGCACCAGCTTGGGATTTAGAATCGACACTCTCTGACTTTGAACCAACTGCCAAAATCGTCCCCGCCTTATTCAGGCTGACAGATCTACCAAAAGAACCTGAATTGCCAGAAGGGTCCAAAATCTCCGTAGGTGTTTCCATATTCCACTTATTATTCAGGCAGGTATACACATACACTCTGGCAGCCGCTCCCACTACCAGACGATCTCCCGCAGCATTCAGATCGAGAGAACGACCAAAATACGGTACGTCACTTGCAGGAGCCAGAAACTTAATAGGATTTTCTGTATCCCAGATCCCATTCGTGCTCGTATACAGATAAACCTTACTATTAGTAATGGGTAACTCATTACCCCCCCCCACCGCCAGGCGATCTCCCTCTGCATTCAGGCTAAAAACCTGGCCGAAATTAGATGATCGACCGTCAGGTTGACTAAACCTAATAGGGTTTTCTGTATCCCAGATCCCATTCGTGCGTGTATACACATAAACCACCGTACTTAATGTGAAATTATGGTCATCATGCACCGCCAGACAGTTTCCCGCAGCACTCAGGTCAACAGCCGTGCCAAACCGATAAGAACCCGAAGGGAGCGGAAACTTAATGGGATTTTCTCGATCCCAGATCCCGTTCGTGCGTGTATACATATGAACCGTAGTGGATTCTTCGCTTCCAGCTACCAGGCAGTCTCCCGCTGCGTTCACGCTAATACTCGCACCAAAGATTTCATAGCTGTTCGGGTCCGGAAACCAAACGGCCTTTCTCGCATCCCAGACGCCATTTGTGCGCATATGTACACCAACCCGCCTGCGGAAATCATCGGGCCTACTATTTGCCAATCCCAGGCAATCTCCCGCCGCATTCAGACTGACATTCCATGACGTGGTACTATAATGACGTTCAAAAGAATCAATCACAATAGGCGTGCTTGTACCCCACTCACCACGATTCCGGCGCATATATACATAGACTTTATCAGCCATCCCAACCGCTAAGCAGTCTCCCGCCGCATTCAGGCTAACAGAATAACCCAAGGACTCATACTCTTCGGGAGAGGGAGAAACAATACGCGTCACTATGGTGCGTTTTAAACCCAATAACTGCGCGATCTCCATCCGCTCCTGCCGCGATAAACTGAAAAAATCCGCAAACTGAACCTGCCGATCGGCAACCAATTTCAGATACCCTCCCCCACCAAAAGAGAGCCCACCTTCTGGCTTCAATGATAGCGCCAAAGCACCTTGATTAGGGTTCAACCCGCCAGAATGGTGAGTGTTGAGGGCCAGTTTTCCTTTGCTATCTCGTTTCAGCCCTGCGATCGGGCCATCACCCTGAGCGCCATCAATGATTTCATATGCCTTATATGCCTCATCAATCAAGTGGGAAAAGGCTTCAGGCATAAGTCGCACACCAGACTTAAAACTCACTTTCAATGAGTCAACAGTACTAATTTCTTTATCAGTCATAATATGTCCTCAAAAGCCGTATTAGACAGTCACCGTCATCTGTTCTCTGTCCTCCGTTTTCTGTCCTCTGTCTTCATTTGACATTCTCAAAGATACAAACTGCACCAGCTTCAGGCGCAGAACCAACCTTGGTTAAAACCGCACCAACCGCCAAACTCGTCCCTAACTTATTCAAACTGACAGCCTTACCAAAACCATTTACATTATCTAAATTGCCTGAAGGGTCCAAAATCTCGATAGGTGTTTCCATATTCCATTTACCATTCAGATAGGTATACACATACACCCGGGAAGCCGCCCCCACTGCCAGACGGTCTCCCGCATCATTCAGTTTGATAGCGCAGCCAAAATACGTTACGCCACTTGCAGGAGCCGAAAATTTAATGGGATTTTGTGTATCCCAGATCCCATTCGTGCGCGTATACAGATAAACCTTCCCATTAATAATGGGTGAATCATCATCCGCCCCCACCGCCAAACGATCTCCCTCTGCATTCAGGCTAAAAACCTTGCCAAAACCGGGTGAGCTATCTCCAGGGGGATGGAACCTAATGTAGCTTTCACCCCAAGTCCCATTCGTGCGTGTATACACATAAACCGTGCTTCGTGCGGGATGATAAGAATAGTTTCCATACACTGCCAGGCAGTTTCCCGAGGCACTCAGACAAATCGTGGTAACCCCGTTACCAACATCCGTAAAACGAAGCTGAATGGGGTTTTCTTTGTCCCAAATCCCATTTGTGCGTGTATACACATAGAACGTATAGTCCCCCATTACCACCAGACAGTTTCCTGCTGCACTCAAGCTGACACTCACACCATAGTTTCCATAAGAACGCGCGATCGGAAACACAATGGGATTTTTTGTATCCCAGATACCATTCGTGCGCGTATACACACAAACCTCCACTTTTTGATTACCAGTTTCATCTGAGTATCCCACTGCCAGGTTATCTCCCTCCGCATCCAGACTGACATTCCATGAAGCACTGCGATATTTATCACCATAAGCCTCAAACACAATGGGCGTGCTTGTATTCCACCACTCATCCTTCCGGCACATATACAAATAGAGTACTTTCCCCATCCCAACCACTAAGCAATCTCCCGCCGCGTTCAAGCTAACAGAAGTGCCAAAGCGTTCATTCTCTTTAGGGGAAGGAGCAACAATACGCGTCATCTTGGTGTTGGTACTGCGTTTCAAACCCAACAACTGTGCGATCTCCATCCGCTCCCGCCGCGATAAACTGAAAAAATCGGCAAACTGAACTTGCCGATCGGCATCCAATTTCAGACGCCTTCCTCCATCAAAAGAAAACCCACCGTCTGGCTTTAGTGACAACGCCAAAGCCCTCTGTTCAAGGTTTAACCCGCCAGAATGGTGAGTGTTGAGGGCCAGTTTTCCTTTGTCATCTCGTTTCAGCCCTGCGGTCGGGCCATCACCCTTATCACCATCAATGATTTCATATGCCTTATATGCCTCATCAATCAAGAGGGAAAATGCTTCAGGCGTGGGCGGAACACCGGACTTAAAACTCGCTTTCAATGAGTCAACAGAACTAATTTCTTTATCAGTCATAATATTTCCTCAAAAGCCGTATTAGACAGTCACCGTCATCTGTTTTCTGTTCCCTGTTTTCTGCCTTTTGTCTCAGCATTCAATAACAACCCGGCAATTTGTTTCCGTGTCTCCTCAGGAAGCAATTTAAAAGCTTGTGCTGAAACCGCTACAGTACCATCCACCGACAACGCCCCAGATTTATCCAACATCAATCCCCCATTGGGCTGTAGCCTTAACGCAAGCCCTCCCGGTTCCACCGCGATGCCATCTCCAGTCTTAACCGCCAAACGGTTATCGATAATCTGCAATCCGACCCCCGGATGATAAGCTTGATCACCATCCTGCCAACCAAAAAGCTGTCGCCACAATGTGGCCCAATCAATCAGTGAATAAAATGCCGCCTCAGTCGGGATCTTGCCAGGGGCGAAGTGGGTACTAAGCTGGCTGACCGTTTCATCTGTTATCTCTTTCGCCATCGTCTTTTCCTCATTTAGCTAGTCGTAAAGGTAAACTTTCCCTTCTCCACTTTTCCAGCCACTGGCGCCAATCGCCAACGTATTGCCGTCACCGCTAAGACAAACACCGGCGCCAAATTTATGGTTTGATTCCCCATCCAGCTCCAGTAACCTGCCCTGCATAATCCATTGTTCATCCTGATAGCTAAACCACCATACCGCACCGGTTTGCACACCTGTGTCATTTTTACCAACAGGTGTTGACACCACCAGTATCTGGCCGTCACTACTCAAAGACAGCTCGCTGCCAAACCTTTCTCCGGCTGTCACCGCTTCTCTCAGTATCCCTATAACTTGCCATCCATTACGATGACGCTGGTACAAATAAACCGCACCAATATTGCCCTTCTCTCCCGGACACCCCACCGCCAAAATGTCGCCGCTATCGCTCAGGCTGAGACTGGTGCCAAAATCGTCATTGCTGATGGTTAAAGGCGAAGTCAGCGAATTGAGTGGCAGTTGCGGCTGCCAGTATTCCCCATGACGATGAAATATCGTCACTTCACCATTACCATTACGCCCCGTTGCCGCCACTGCCAAGGTTGAACCATCCGCACTCAAGCTTAGTTTGCCGCCAAACATATCGCCCTGTGCCGGAGAAGCTAAGGTCAGACGCTCACCAAGCTGTGACCATTTCTTCCCGTCATACTGATAAAGATACACTGCGCCGCAGTTAGCCAATAAACCCGATCTCCAGCCATAAGAGCCTACCGCTAATAGTGTGCCATCCGCGCTCAAGCTCACAGCGCAACCGAAATGCTGCTGAACGTTCGCCTCACTAAGCCAAAGTTTGGCCGATTTTTCCCACGCGCCATTTGCCAATCTGTGATAAACGAACACTGAGCCATGCCCGCCATCACTGTTTCGGTTATCAATACCCACCGCGAGAACATTACCATTTCGATTCAGACTTAGCGCTCTGCCGCCATAACCACTGACGTAATCAGCGAATTGCTGCCGCCAACCGTTATCGGTATAAGAAAATAGATATACAGGTTCCTTAGCCTCTGCCCCACTAAGCGCGATAGTTTTCCCATCGCCGCTGACACTGACAACAGCGCCAAGGTTTTTATTGTTACCATTAGTCGGCAAATCAAACGCGGGCAATTGCACCTTACTGGCTGCCATCTCCTCAGCATGAATCAGCCAACGGTAAAGTTCTCGTTGTTGTTCCTCTGTAAAACTCTCAAACAATTCCAGCGACAATTTAAAGTCAGGGCGTAACCCCAATTCGCTATTAATAAACTGTAAGCCGCTGTCCTTATCAATATTGACCGCAATTTCACGGTCTTCCCCGATATGCATCCCTTCTCCGGGATTCACTAAGAGTAAATTCACCTCATCCAGATCTCGGTTTAATCCTGCCCCTGGATTATTATCGACCTGACTAGGGTCCAGCCCGGCCAAACGCCGACCTTCCGCCGCTATTTGCACCAATTGAGTATAATTTTCACTTTTCGGCAAAGAATATAATTTAAACCAGGACTTAACTTCTTCTTTATCCAACAAATTATTTTCGCTGGATGTAGATATCTTATTGTGAGCCATTGATACCTCCAATGCAGAATGACAGATAAATTAACGTTGCCACACCTCGTTCTATTCTTTTACTTTCGAGATAAACAATATTCTGCCTTTATCCCCCACTTGACGTTTCTCTTCATTCTAACTGGCCGCTTTACCGATAAACTTTGCCGAATCGTCTGGCATAGCGATATATTTACCCCCCGAACCGGGCATTCCTTCTCTTGGTACAAACAGTACTTCTGCGGCTTTTAGCTGTTCGTAGTCTTTCTTACTCCAGAAAAGCTCTTTATCGGCAAACTTCGCCAAATCATCGGGCGTGGCAACATGTTTAATCCCCACACCGCGTATTTTTTCTGCTGGTATAAACAACACCCTCACAGCTTCCATCTGTTTGTAGGTTTTCTCATTCCAGTAACCTTCTTCATCGACAAACTTCGCCAAATTATCGGGTGTAGCGACATGTTTAACGCCCAGACCAGGTGGAGTTTCTCCCGCGGGTGTAAACAACACTTCCGCAGTTTTCATCTGTTCATAGGTTTTTTCATTCCAGAAGAGTGATTGATCGGCAAACTTCGCCAAATCACTGGGTGTGGCAACATGTATCACGACAATATCTTCTTGATATAGCGGCGGTTCAGTGGACATAATGTTTCCCCCATTAATAAAATCAAACCTTGGCTATTTATAACTGAAACTGCCCTCGGCAGACTCGCTTCCGATAACACTTATTTAATATTTAACTTGCCTACGTTTTTCGTTTTTCGTTTTTCGTACGAGAAAATCATCTATATTTAAGCATTATAGAAAAGTGAATTTTTGCCAGCTATTTAATAAGATTTTAATTTCTTTTTTTTAAAAATATCACATAAAAAGATATCGTTTAAACAATATTACACTGGTATCGCAACAACTATTAATTTAATTAGATTTAAACTAATCAACCAAAGGTTTTATTAGAGCAAACATAATAATCAATGACACTTATAAATGTTACATATTTATGCCGGACTATTTCATTGCTACATAATAAAAACATTTTACGAATTAAACCAAATACAATAATTAAAACTGATTTTTTAATATAAATTTAAATCCATTTAAATGGAGAAATTTATAGATAATTATAAAAATTAAAAATATAGAAACTTAAAACTAATAAAATATAAAAATAGAACTAACCCTCCAGATTTATATATTTGACAATAGGATTGGTAATATGGAGCATGAGAGTTACCTGGCGTTTTATTTAAGATTTCAAACCCATACCAAAACCGGTAACTCTCAATTTTTCAAGGTGCTGTATCAGCTCAAGTTGCGCTTAATACATACTAAATTAATTTAATCGATTATTTTCCAAATATCTTGGTTTTAGCTGGTATTCCATCTGAAAATTTTGTACCACTCCAGTCTATCTGATTAGGCGGTATGCCGAACTTTTTCCATGTCAAATTAACGGGTACTCCAAGTATACATGCAGCAATAAATCGATGCTGACCATCCATGATATGGGTAAGCCCCGTCCGGCTATTGTGCCAGACAACGATTGATATTGGATTTCCATTTGTGTTGAAGCTTGCTATTTTTTCGTCAACAACTTTTTGAAAAACTTCTGCTTGAGCGGGTAGTGGTGCGAAATTCCCAATATCCCTTCGTCCTACAGGGCTGCCTTTTAATATTGATGTGTCATATGTCCCCTCATTTCCTTTTAGTTGAGGTCCGTTTGCTGTTTTTCTTAATGTTACGGGATTTAACATATTTTTATACATATTTAACTCTCATCCTTTTGAATTGTTTAGGGCATCCGATATTACTGAATTTTCCTTTTTCGTCACCCAATTTTGTGTATTATTTTTTATCTTTCCTTTATCATTCTTTTATTCAACATTCGACTATTTGGCCCGTTATTTATTATTCTCGCTCCGTATGATTTGATCTGTTTTTGAGCTATTCAGAAATTTTTTTAATATCAGCCAGAATATAAAATCATCACTTGGATTCACATAATAAGTGCAACATCGTTAATCCGGAAGTAAACATGTTCGTATTCCTTTAAACAAGTAAAATCGCCTGGAACAGCTTCCTACTCTATTTTATCAGCCGATGCTTTTTCAGCTGCTACTCCTGTTCCAGCAATTAAAGATAAAAACAATCCTGCAAGAACACTCACTTTTTTATTTATCATAACAACCCCTTATTCATATTAATTAACTTTGCCAAACTTCTGCTAGATATTACCTATGCAATATCCGTTCAGCCATATTAAAATAAGGAAAATACTGATAACTTAACTCAATCAGAAGGAGACCATAAAAATCAATTAATAATGATTAGAAAAGTGATAATTATCACAATGAGATTTTAGTTAATTATTTTATTAAGCCTATTTATCCACTTCTAATTTTGCCTCTGTCATAATTAAGCTAATATTAAACTAGGGGAACCCGGCATTGATATTATTAATTTTTATGAATAAAAATAACTATTAATATCGAAAGATGATGATAGCAGGCCATTTGGGAATAAAATGGCCTGCTATTCTATTGATACCGCTATCCATTACCACCAATGGTCGCTGTCATACGAATTTGACGGTTATCGCTGATTTCAAGATTAGATAAAACCACTAATTGAGGCAAAGTTCTACGCAAGAAACGTGATAACAGCGGGCGTAATGTATGATTGACCAACAGTACCGGAGGCGCACCCAACATTTCCTGGCGTTGCAGTGCTTCCGTCGCCTGCCGTTGTAAGTTATCCGCCAATCCGGGCTCCAGACCTCCGCCATTTTGCAATGCCTGAATTAACAAACGCTCAAGACCCGCATCCAATCCGATTACCTGAATTTCCTGTGCGCTGGGGAACCACTGTTGAGCAATTGCCCGGCCAAGCGCGATTCTAACCAAAGATGTCAATTCATAAGGATCAGTTTGTCCAGGCGCATGTTCAGCCAAAGTTTCAATAATCGTCCGCATATCCCGGATGGGTACTTGTTCGGACAACAGATTTTGCAGCACTTTATGCAAGGTTGTCAGATTAACAACATCAGGAATAAAGTCTTCCGTCAGTTTCGGCATCTCCTGACTGACTCGCTCAAACAGTTGTTGCGCTTCCTGACGACCAAATAACTCATTCGCATATTGCGTCAACAGGTGATTCATATGGGTCGCAACCACCGTACTGGCGGCAACCACCGTGTATCCCTGAACCTGAGCTTGTTCTCTGAGGCTGTCATCAATCCAAACCGCAGACAGACCAAAAGCGGGATCTTTTGTGATATCACCTTGCAATTCCCCTACGGCGCCACCGGGATTAATCGCCAGCCAACGTCCCGGATGCGCTTCACCGCGACCAATTTCTACCCCTTTCATCAGAATACGGTAGCCCGCCGGAGCCAGTTCAAGGTTGTCTCGGATATGAACAACCGGCGGTAAGTATCCCATCTCTTGGGCAAATTTCTTACGAATGCCGCTGATTCGCCCCAATAACTCACCATTCTGCCGAAAATCAACCATCGGGATCAGGCGATATCCCACTTCCATACCCAAAGGATCTTCAAGCTGAACATCAGACCATGAAGCCTCCGATGCCTGTTGTTGCTCTTCTATTTTCGGTTTTTCTGTGTTTATTACCGGCGCATCAGCGCGACGATATAGATACCAGCCAAGACCTGCCAACGCCACAGTAAATAACAGGAAAACAAAGTTCGGCATTCCCGGCACCATACCCAATAATCCGAGAACACCCGCACTCAACATCATTACTCTGGGATTGTTGAACAGTTGAGTCACCATCTGCTGACCAACATCCTGATCCGTTGCTACACGGGTAACAATCACACCGGCCGCAGTAGAAATAATCAGCGCAGGCAACTGTGCAACCAGACCATCACCAATGGTTAACAGGGTATAAGTCTCTCCCGCATCCCCCAGACTCATACCGTGTTGTGCCACACCGACAATTAAGCCGCCGACGACGTTGATAACTAAAATCATTAATCCGGCAATCGCGTCGCCGCGCACAAACTTACTGGCGCCATCCATCGAACCATAAAAATCCGATTCTTGGGTCACTTCCGCCCGGCGTTTCTTCGCTTCGTCTTCACCAATTAATCCGGCATTCAAATCGGCATCAATTGCCATCTGTTTACCTGGCATGCCATCCAACACAAAACGGGCGCCCACTTCGGCAATCCGCCCTGCACCTTTAGTAATGACCATAAAGTTAATCAATACCAAGATGATAAATACCACAATACCGATAGCGAAGTTGCCACCAACCAGAAAATGACCAAATGCCTCTACAACGTGCCCCGCTGCCGCAGAACCCGTATGCCCTTCCAATAAAATGATACGGGTTGAAGCTACGTTAAGAGATAAGCGCAATAACGTGGAGAACAGCAAAATGGTCGGAAATGCGGCAAAATCCAGCGTACGCCGGGTAAACATCGCCACCAGCAACACCATGATTGATAACGCTATGTTAAATGTAAACAGCAAATCAAGCATGAATGGCGGCAATGGCAATACCATCATCGACAAAATCAAGAGGATCAATACCGGTCCAGCAAGCATTTGCCATTGCGAACCTTTCATATTGCCCGGTAAACGAAGTATAGAGGCCAGATTAGCCATGACGATTATTTTCTCCAGCAAAATCCAGTGCTGGCGGCACTGGCAGATTTTCAGGTTTCTTCGGCTTCAAGCCGCCTTCCCGTTTCCAACGTTTCAATTGATAAACCCAGGCAATGACTTCCGCGACTGCTGCATAAAGTGTCGCGGGAATATGCCCGCCGACTTCACTATGGCGATAAAGCGCTCTGGCAAGCGGCGGCGCCTCAAGTAATGGAATGCGGTTTTCTGTACCGATTTCCTTAATACGTAAAGCAATTAACCCCGCCCCTTTCGCCAATACTTTTGGCGCACTCATCGCTTTTTCGTCATATTTCAACGCAACAGCATAGTGAGTTGGGTTGGTGATAATCACATCCGCTTTCGGTACATCCGCCATCATTCGCTGACGGGCAGCCGCCCGCTGTTGCTGACGGATACGCGCTTTAACATGTGGGTCCCCCTCTTGTTCTTTAAACTCATCCTTTATTTCCTGCCGGGTCATTCTTAGTTTTTTCAAATGGCTGTATATCTGATAAACAACATCGAAAGCCACCATCGGTATCAACATGAAAACCACCACATAACCGGCGAATATCAGCATTTGCATAGCGTCATCCAGCGCCAACAATGGCGGTTGAGCTATAAGCCGTAACATGGCAGGCCAGTTCATCCAAAGGAACAAAGCAGCACCAATACCGACAAATCCCGCTTTAAGCAGTGCTTTGAATAATTCCGCCAACGCATTCATTGAAAAAATACGTTTCAAGCCAGAAATGGGATTCAATTTTTTCGGATCAAATTTGATGGATTTAGTACTGAACACTAACCCACCCAACAGCGCCGGGGCACTTAATGCAACTAACACTAATCCAGCAAAAACTGGCAGCAGAGCCAAAACAGCCTGTTGCAGCAACCTGCCAATCTGTTGCACCATCTGCTTATCATTGCTGACCATACTGTGATCAAAGCTAAACCCTTCAAATACCATCAACGACAATTCATGCGTCATTGACTGACCACTCATCCAGAGCAAACTTAAACCACTGGTCAACATCAAGATAGAACTCAGCTCTCTGGAGCGGACTATCTGCCCCTCTTTTCGGGCTTTTTCCCGCTTATGAGGCGTGGGTTCTTCTGTTTTCTCAAGATCGCTATCTTCAGCCACGGCTTTCCTTGTCAGATTTTCAAACGCTATCGATCAGAAAATATGGAATCAAATGGCGGTTAGCATGACAAAAGAGAAAAAATCCGATGGCTGGAACAATGAGAAATTTGACCGGGTATTTGCGGGATAGAGCTAGCCGCAAAAAATTCGATTTTATTTTCATTAATTTCTGAACTTTTCTATATCTCTTTAACTCAAATATATTGCATTACCGATCAATTATTACCTTTTAAGTTGTAACGATACGGTAATTATTTTAGTTAAACAAAAGATTAATGTGGTTAGTCAAAGGGGAAGTGAAGCAGATGGCAATAGGGTATTACCTGCTCGTTGGTGACAAAACCACCTGTGGCGGACAGATTATTACGGGTGATCACACCATGACATTTAACGGGCGAGCAACTGCGCGTGAAGGGGATAAAGTTACCTGTGGTAAACATCCCGGTACTTACACGATTGTCGGCGGCATATCCGACATGTTTGATATGGGGCAACGATTAGCTGGCACATTGGATAGTGTCAGCACCTGCCCTTGCCGGGCCCGGTTTATTAACTCAGTTATGGACAGCTACGAGAAGCAGGAACAGCCTCGTCAACAAGCGGTAACGCCTGCTTATATGGCGACGCAAAACTTCTCATCACCAATGAAGGAAGCAACAATAGTTCAGCCCAATCCTCCACCGGTGACACAAGCGCCGCCTCCACCGATCCCGGTATTTGCTAAATCTCGTCAACGGGGCAAAGGCTGTACCGACGCCGGTACGGAGACTGAACCGGCAGATAATTTCGGTAGAATGGGGATATATCAGGTTCTATCATCGCCCGCTCCTGTCACGGAATCAAAGCCTGAACAGCCTCCGCAAGGCAAGAAACACCCGCCAGAACCGGATAAGCCACAGGATAAAAAATTACCGTGGTATAAACGGTGGTTTAACGACAGCAAAGGTAAGGCCGAAGCCGCTGCAACTGTTGTAGCTGCAACGACCCGTAGCGCGGTAGCGGATGGCGAAGCGCTGGTGATGCGTTTCATTGGTGGTGGCGTTACCAGTGCCGGACGTTGGCTGGCGGCGCCGAATCCGTTGACAGTCGGGTTAATGGGGTTGTTTTATTCATCGGGGTTAAATGAAGGCGAAGAAGATTACTTAAACCAATATCATCTTAGTGAAATTGCCAGTCAGTATGGTAAAGCACCGACCCGTGTCCGTTTTCGCTGGATCAGAGATGAAAAAAGCGGCAGGATGACAGTTCAGGGGTATCACGTCAGCCCAGAAAGTGGTCTGGATAAAGTGCCGGTTCATATGATGAAACTGAATCCAGTCACCGGTAATTATGAGTTCTGGGAACCAGGAGAATACCGGCCGACGATTTTATGGACACCAAACGAGCAGGAATTCAAAGTTCCACCCCATACCGGGAATGAGGAACAGCCGTTTATTCCGTCGCAGATAACCGTATTGCCGATCCCGGATAAAGTCGGCAGCGATATTGAATCGTTGCCAATACCGGAAGAGAAGGATTTTCGGGATTATATTCTGGTCTTTCCCGCCGGTTCAGGAATGAAACCAGTTTATGTGATGTTTAATACTCCTCGGAACCAACCGGGAGTGGTAACTGGCCAAGGACAAAGAGTTGAAGGTAATTGGTTAAGTCTCGCAGGACAAGATATGGGGGCACCCATCCCTAGCCAGATAGCGGATAAGTTACGAGGGAGGAGATTTAATAACTTTGATGATTTCAGAAGGGCATTTTGGAAAGAGGTTGGTAATGATCCTGAGTTGTCTCAGCAATTTAATTCACATAATAAAGAGTTTTTAAAAAAGAGTTACTCTCCATATTCACCACAACAGGAACACATTGGAAATCGAGAAAAATATGAGATCCATCATGTTAAATTTATTAAAGACGGTGGTGAAGTCTATAATCTCGATAACCTTCGTGTAACAACACCAAAAAGGCATATCGAAATTCATTCAAGCAAAGGTGGAATAAAATGAAGTTAAATAAAAAGTTAGAAGATTATACAGAAGCTGAGTTTTTAGAATTTGCCAGAAAAGTATGCAATGCAGACTATGCGACGGAAGATGAAGCTAATGTTGCAGTTCAAGATTTTATCCGTTTATCAGAGCATCCAGATGGTACTGATATCCTTTTTTACCCATCGTCTGGTCAGGATGATTCTCCTGAAGGAATAGTGAAGCAAATCAAAGAATGGCGAGCCAAAAGCGGTAAACCTGGCTTTAAAAAATAGCAATTAAGTCAGTGATAAAAAGGATTTTTATAATCCTTTTTATCACGGTTAAGTAAGGTTAATACCTCACACAGCTATCATATTGGTATTGAATCGCTGACGATGCCGGAAGAGAAGGATTTTCGGGATTATATTCTGATACTCCCCATCCCGAATATGCCACCGGTGTATGTGTATTTGAGTAAGCCGCCGGTGAAATTGTTTGAGGTGGATTTTTGCGGGGAGACTGAGGAATGGAACACATGCAGATCATATGCCTTCAGATGCTGCGGTTCAGGCTTACTGGAAAAACCTTTATCCAGAACTGAAACCCAAGCAACTGGAAAGATTATCGAAAAATGTAGCAGCTATAATTATTCCTGCTGATGTCCATAGAAAACTCAGTGCGACCTATGATCTATCAGAGCGCGTTAAAGAAGTGACATTTCTACCCACCTCAGAAGTACGTTGGTGGTAGTCAAAAAGAGGAGATTTTCCTGAGAGCCAATTCATTAATCAACAGCTTAAAAGGTTAAATTGAAAATAAATTGGCTTAATTGAGAAAAGAGGTTATATACTCAAGATACTTCAAAGTGCATGTTTGAAAAACGATTATGTTGTTGAATTTAAATGTTTTTATGTCTGACGGCTCAAGCATCTTGAAGTTCATTCGGTATATAAATAATGGCGATAAATATTGAAGCATTGATTAATTGTTTGGATAAATCTTATCAGGAAATTTTTGATGAAGGGTTAATCCCTTATAAGACTAAGCCAACAGGATACCCAGGAGATCCTGATATCACTTTAGATATGATTAAAGAAGAGATGTATTTGGCTTTCAAGAGGGAAGGCAAGATTCTGTTTGCTATAGAACTTATTTTTCTTGATCAGAAAAAAACTCACTGATAGTTGGCATTTGTAATGACCTGAGAAACAATGATTCACCAATCATATAATACTATTTACCGTAGCACTAAGATTGGCACTACTCAACCATTTTGTCCCAAAGAGAACAACGTCACTGAATATTTCCTGCTTAGAAATGGATATGTTAGTAACGGCTTAACCAGAACTCAGGTTATTTAAATTAATTTCAATTCGAAAACTCATTACCACCATTCATTGAAATTATTTTCCAATTTAAATGTTAGGTTAAAGTAATTTCAATCGTTATTTCCACCTTTATTATTACAATAGCATATTATCTCTAATATATTTCTCCATTTTATTTCCAGTAAATCTAATGTTTCATAGGCTAGTACCTGATCCCCTTCATAAGATGCCCATATTATATTAATTGAAAAAATCTTATATCATCCTTTTATCACTCCAATGACTTATCCTGATTTGTAATTATCTTTATGAATATAATATCTGGCAGAATATCATGGCATTCTCGCAACTCACCAAGCACTAGCATATGCTTAATTCAATTTATCCCAAGTTAAACCTTTAATTCTTCTGGGGTTCCTTCTCTATATGGCACCAGCGTCGTCCTATCTTGCGAATCAACCGCACAATGATTATTACCGACAACCAGCATAACCAAATCGCTAGTTGCTTTAATCGCGTGATCTATTTGTCCATTCACAAAATAACAAACTCCAGGTTCTATTTTATGCTTTTCACCCGCATAAATAACATAACCCGTTCCTGAGAGGACAAATAAGATATGATGACCTAAGTGAGTATGATTCTGCATCCCTTCATCTTTGCTGAAACGAATTAGATCAGCACCAAAGCCATCAAACGAAACTAATCCCTCGCCCGTTCCCATGCTGTTTACCATTTTATGACTTCTAGCCATTGTATCGACAACGAGATGTTCACCGTTCCAGTGACAAAATCTATTTTTAATAAATTCCATATTACTTTCCTTTTATCTCTATAAATAAGATTTTATTTTAAAGTAACTATCATCTCTCTTTATTAATTGAAATAACACTATCTCTCTATCAAATAAATAATATTTCCCAGTAAAATTTCAATCATCACCAAATTATATCGATAAAGAAACTAACTGGTTATTAACAATATATCAAACAGAAATATGTAATTCCATAGTAGTATTTTACAAATATTCACTTTGTGATAACAATCACTGAAAAACGATTATTTTAAATATCTTTGTAGAAGATAACCTAAGTTTAAAATAATACCAACCAAAAGTTAGGTTAATTACATTATTAAGCCAGGACAATAATGAAACTAATTAAATTAACCTTAACTCTCACTAAAAATAACTATTTTAAAGATGTATAAACGCCATTTCTTTATTTTAGTACAGCAACTAAAATATTCATTATAAAAATACCCTTTAACTGCTTGAGCATCGTTTTAATTAAATTAAATACTAATTTCTTAGCCAAATCCGCCGAGGCTCCTCTTTCAATGCAAATCGGAACATAAGACAAACAAAACAAACCCCACAACCTCTTACGAGATTGTGGGGTTTCCACCATGCTCTTTGACTTTCCTGTTCCGCTTCACTCTCTACTGTTTTGCAACCACAGATTCATTGTGAGGCAACCAATAATGCCGATGTTCAAAAGCATATTTAGGCAATCGAATACGCAACGGTTTCTGCCCGGAAGGCCAGCAGGTACGCCAATCTATATCCTGACCTTGCAACCATAAGAATCGAGAATCATCCTCTGCCATATGCAGCTGATCTTCTTTGGTTGAAGCAGACGACGCAAAATCTCGTAGCTGCCTGAGTAGATCCTGCCGTGATGTTGCAACAAATAATGCCCGATAAGATAACGCTGCCCTGCCAAACTGTAATGTCCAGCTAACCGCTGGCAGCTCAATGTTTTCATCGTTCTCAATAAAATCCCCTAGCATAGCCACCATTTTTTGTAACGATGCCTGGCTATTAGCCGAGATGGGATAATAATACCCCTCCAAATTGGCTTTAATCTGTTGCGGCGCTTGCGTTGGCGCCTCCTCCAGAATGACGTGGGAATTGCTGCCACCCAATCCGAACGAGCTGAGTCCAGCGAAACGCTTTTGTCCTGCCCCCACCCGCCAAGGATTTTCCTCTGTAGCCAGTTGTAAGCGCGAATCCACACTATCAATTTCAGGATTCAAACGCTGAAACGCGGCACAAGGCACAATGGATTTATGCTGCAACATTAATAAAACTTTAACGATACCCGCTAACCCCGCAGCACCTTCTAAATGCCCAATGTTGGCTTTTACTGAGCCGATATAACAAGGTTGTCGCGTTTCTCTTGATTCATCGCGATTAAAGATCTCATTAAGCGCATTGAACTCTATGGGATCACCCAATGAGGTTCCTGTTCCATGTGCTTCAAGGTAACTGATTTGCTCCGCAGAGACGCCAGCCTGTTGCAAGCAATCCTTGACCAACGCAATTTGCTGTTCAGGATTAGGTGAAGTCAGTGAATTAGCACGCCCGCCATGATTGACCGCCGATGCCCGAACGTATCCATAAATAGGATCTCGATCCTCTAATGCCTGTTTTTGCGTTTTCAAGAACAGACACACGGCCCCTTCACCACGGACAAAACCATTAGCATCTGCGTCAAAAACCCTGCAACAACCATCTTTAGATAACATTCCCGCTCGGTAATAAGCAGCCATGTTGAATGTGTTGCTCAATAGGTTAACACTGCCAACGATCGCCTGTTGGCACTCCCCAGAACGCAATGAATTCACCGCGAGTGTCAGTGCTGTCAATCCACTTGAACACGCAGTATCAATTTGTAAACTCGGACCAATAAAGTTGTAATAAAATGACAATCTATTAGCCAGCAGGCAATTCAGTGTCCCTGGCGTTGCATAAGCATTTGCCATCGCCATATCAGCCGCAACCAGTTCACGATAATCATTACTGCATGAACCAATAAAAACACCCGTCTTTGATCCTGAATAGCCAAGCGGATTAGCACCACTATCTTCGATAGCTTGCCAGGTCAGCTCTAACAGCATTCTCTGTTGCGGGTCCATCATGGCCGCGACTCGCGGAGAAATACCAAAGAATGGCGCGTCAAAACCATCAATACTATCGAGCAACCCAGCTTTCAAGGCTTTTTTCGGCAACGGAATGACGTAAGGTTTTCCAGATGCAAACCGCTGCTCTGGAATCTCTTTTATTACACTGTGCCCAGCTCTTAAGATCTCCCACATTTGTTCCGGTGAATCTTCCGCCCCAGGAAGTCGGAAAGCCATGCCCACAATAGCAATAGGCATCTGTTTGGTATCACCCGCACTACTTACTGGGGGAGTAATGGAACTTAAATGTTCCAACAAGGCAGATTTAGCTATCCGTTGTTCATCCGGGCTAAGCGAATGATATATGTGGTGCAGATTATCCATGCTTTCCTCCTTCTATGAGGCGCTGTAACCTTAATGCGGCTTCGCCATCAAGACTACGCATCGCATTAATAAAGTCATCTAAGGAATGTTTATTCTCAGTCAGTTCAGTTTTGGCAGTGTCAAGATATTCAATCAATCGATGCGGTGAGCTATAACGCCAGAACAGCGTTGGCGATAATTTTCGACGAAAATGCCCTGACATCCGCTCTGCTAGTTTGACTGCCTTGAGCGAATCAATACCCAAATCAGCCCAAGTGCGCTGCATCATTGATTCAGTAAAATCTTCATCCCAATTCAGGAAATCCGCCAGCAGCGTACGTAACTGCCCAGCAACCGATTTAACCGGTTTAGCTTCTATCTGATGTGCAACTGATCGTGGCCCAGACAGAGCACGAACCTGAACAATAATCTCGGAAATAAACTCAGACGCCTCTACCCCATTGAGCAAATAGTGATTAAATGCCAGAACGAGGCTCATCTCTTTGTTGTGAGGCGCGCCAATGAACAATGTTGACTGAGATGGCGGCACAATAACCGGTACGGCAAAGGTCGCGCCATCGTTGCCGGTATAAGAGATCATCATAGGAACATCAATATCAACGGGCAGTTTTTCCGCATCTGGATCAAGTACACCATTCAGATGTTGCCTGAACTCAAAAAAGCTCATTGTCTGCGTGCTCGGTACTTTTAACGAGCTCAAATCGCCTTTTTCATCCAGAAAAGCAATCCCCAAGTTGATATCGGTATAAGTGTGATAACGCTCTTGATCAAGCGGCCTCGAACGCAACATCGGGAATTTTTTCAATGCCTGAGAAATCGCATAAGTGATGACCTGAAATGGCGTTATCCACTCCTGCTGACCAGAGGTCTCCGTTAAATGATGAATGGCGTTATCAACAAGCTCAATCGGTAATGGTTTAGCCGCCCAACAAGGCTGTACCGTAGCGCTATTTAACCGTATTGCACGATTAAGACGCTGTTGATCTCGTGACAGAAAGCCCACATTGCCATTTTCTGTAATGTCCTGTTTTGATGTCTTGGTTTCTTCTGACATCTTAGCTTCGCGGTGCTGTTGAAGGTAATCATCTATATGGCTTGGCAATAATGTGCCATATTTTTCCGCCAGTTGATTAAGAATGTGCGGCTCAATTTGGTGTTCTTGTGCGTATTGACGGGTTTTTGGCGGAATACGCGCAGGAGGAGCAGATACCTCAGGAACAGCCTCTACTTGCTCTACTTTTTCTACTTCCTCCACTCTCTCCACTTTCTCCGGCGGAGGCGTTAACTCTTCACTGACCGGGGAAGGCTCTGCCGCCTCACCGACGGCCCTGATGACTGCAATAGGCGCTCCAACAGGGATAATATCATTTTCCGCAGCCAACCATTTTTCCAAGATCCCTTCAACATCAGACTCAATGGTAAAGGCAGCCTTATCCGTCTCCATTTCATAAACAGGCTCATCACGCTTGACATGATCTCCCACCTGCTTAAGTAACTGGATGATGACGACTTCCGTGGTTCCTTCTCCCATCGGGGGAATAAACAACTGTGCCATAAGTTCTCCTTAGCTCATTACCGCATAGACGGAAGCTAAAATGTCATCCGTGCCGGGTAAAACAGCTTTCTCTAAACAAGGATTAAAAGGAATATGAATATCTTCACGCGTCACCAGGCGCGGAGGGGCCAGTAAAGAGAAGAAATTGTCATTCTCATCCAAAAGATCAGCAATAATAGATGCCCCAACACTGGCCGTCCGGGTATCCTCTTGCACAACGATAAGCCGCCCGGTTTTGCGCAAAGATTCCGCAATCCGTTGTTTATCCCAAGGTACCAGACTACGCAATTCAATCACTTCAATGTCAATATTGTCTTTTTCCGCTTGAAGAGCCGCCATCGTCGCCAGCTGAATAGTATTTCCCCAAGCAACCAGTGTAATATCCTTTCCTGCCCTGACGATATTTGCCTGCCCAAGCGACACAGGCGTCACCAACCGACGCTCATGGCGCTCTCTCATAAGGTGTTTAGGGATTAGGATCAGACTCGGCATGTCCAGACTTAACGCGGTACGGAACAATGCGACGGTATCAGCCGGTGTCGTTGGCACCATAACATTAATACCGGGAATATGCGCCAGGATACCGTCCGAGCTTTGGCTGTGCCATATACCGCCTCCTGGGAGATAAGCGCCATAAGGCGCATATATCACCACCGGACAGCGCCACTTCCCTACCGTTCTCCAACTTAAAGTGCCAAGTTGCGACTGTAACTGATTGAGACCTAACCCAACAAAGTCAATAAATTGCAGTTCGACAATCGGACGCCAACCACAGGCGGATAACCCAACAGATGAGCCAATAATCGTGGCTTCTGAAAGGGGAGCATTCATAACGCGATCAGGATAGCGAGTGGATAATCCACGGGTGAAACCAAAAACACCCCCTTTAGGGTCTTCAATATCCTCACCAAATATCAGCACTTTCGGATTCTGGCTCAACGCCTCGTCCAAAACCTGATTCACCGCTTTAAACTGCGTCTCTTCGGCTTCCATCTCAGCATGTACAACAGGAGCGCTTTCACGATTACACAAATAGGTACTGACACTTGCCGGATCAGGCTCTTCCTCGTGATAAACACGCTCAAATATTTCCGCGACATCAGCTTTAATGCGCTCTTTTTGTTCAGCCAGCGCTTGCTCAGTAATCGCCCCCTTTTCCTTCAAATAGGCGACATAATTTTCAATAGGGTCCTGTAGTGTTTCCAGTTCATCTTGGGTACGGTACAGTTTGTGAGAATCTGAGTTGGAATGAGAATCCAACCGATCCATACGACAAACCAATATGCAGGGAGTCCGCTCAAAGCGCGCCTTATTGAATACCTCTTGTGCTACAGGAAACAAAGTCTCCGGCTTGCGGGCATCAACACGGCGAATCCAACACTCGTTAAATATTCCCAATCGATACGGAGCCATCTTCTCCGTTGAGGTACTAATACCCAATTTATTATCGGAAACCACAAAAACGACTGGCAAACGCCTTTCAACCGCAAAGCTGACCGCTTCATAAAATTCTCCCTGCCGGGTCGCCGCATCGCCGACACCACACACGACAAGCCCATTTTTATTGTCCAACGCGCTTGCCCAAGCAGCGCCAGCCGCAGGAATACATTGGGTTCCCGTCAGGCTGACTACCGAGAAGATATTATGCTCTTTGGAACAAAAATGATTCGACATGGTGCGGCCGGCTGAGTGAGAAGTGGCCTTGCCCATCAGTTCCCTTGTCATTTCAGTAATAGACATACCACGCGCTAATACTAATGCCCGATCACGATAGTAAGGAACCAGCACATCATTCTTTTCCATAAGCTGCGGCAGTACTGCCAGCCCTTCATGTCCAGCAGCCGATACATGGAACCAAGCTCGGCCTTGTCGTGTGACTATCGCACTACGATTATCAAATTCCCGTGACAGCAGCATGTCATAAAGTAACTTTTGTTCATCCAGACAGTTATCCATTGAAGGGCTGTGTTCCTTAAGAGGTACTTCATTGATCTGTACGTCTATCACTCTCTTTTTCCTCACAAATAGTTAACGTGGTAGTTGTCGTTATTGCGCTTAATGCTTGATAAAAAAGCGAACACGGGGTAGTCCCGTTCATGATTACTTGAGAGACTATAGATCCCGATAAAAGAAGCGAACGTAGGGTTATTGCCTACACGAATTGCAAAAGATAGAGGTATACGGTCACAATTTTTAATTACGTTTATACCCGTCATCTTTCAAGTTGCCTCTTTGTTGGCTGCACTCGCTCACCCCGGTCACATAGTTTGCTATGCTCCCGGGGATTCGCTCCCTTGCCGTCGCGACGCATCTTGAAATCCATAGGGTATATACCCGTCATCTTTCAAGTTGCCTCTTTGTTGGCTGCATTCACTCACCCCGGTCACATAGTTTGCTATGCTCCCGGGGATTCGCTCCCTTGCAGTCGCGATGCATCTTGAAATCCATAGGGTATATACACCTAACATGGGGGGAAAAATTATCTCCATAACCATAAATGGTTCCGGCTGTCATGGTATTCCCTAAATTTTTAGCATTGTCCTGAACATAATGTGACACCATTTAAAAAACTCCAACCGATGAACAACAGCCATTCGTTAAGAGCAGGGCCAACAAACATCGGCATTTCCATGATTACAATACAGTTAATACAATACAACTAATACAATACAACTAATACAATTAAAAAACAGGCTCTTACCAGTTCTTTAAAACCCTGTCTTTAAATCCTGCAATGATAAGACATAGGAATAATTCATTACTTTGCTAAATTATTTTAGTGATCAGATTTTTTCGACAAGCTCTTCATTAGGTATTTTTATGTTTAACCAAGACATAGCCTCAATAATAACACGTATTATATCAATCGAACTTGAGACTTTATGTTCACATTAGAATTCATTATGTTTTGTGATGAATATCAATAATGACCTCCTCATATCAAACAATAGATAAAGCTGAATTGACGAAATCATCCAGCATCAATCCTGATATTTTATTAAAATTTAGCTTATTATCTCCTATGTTTTATCATAAAAAAAATTGTAGTAATGCGGGAATGATCACAAAAAGGGCACCAAAAAATTTAACTATATGATTATTATGAATTTATCATCCCAAACAGCGCTGATATTATAATGCAATTAGTAGGATATCAACATATAAAAATATATTTCATAACCCTTTGAATATATTATCAATCATTCAAATAATAAATTAAAAAAATGATAATAAAGAAATATCATTTTCACACTTTGTAAAATGATTAATTCATGCGATTATTTCCACTTCAAAAACTCTTTCTCATTTTTAAATAACAACGGCTTTGATAGTCCTCTTGTTTAACATAGATAAACAACTCCACCACTTTCACCATGCCAATCATTCCTGTCGATCTTGCAAGCTCAAACCAGAACACCCAGTGGTGAACATTCATCCCACCGTTACTTATCTTTCTACCGAATTTGCGTATTCGATCACAATAGCTTTATCCGGTAAGTAGACTTGATTGCGATCTGCCAACCAACTCAATTATCTTTTAATCTAGAAAACCAGCTTGATAATTTAACTACGATATAATAACCAATATCCCAAAAGGGTAGAGTACCATGAAAAATCTTCGCTATTTGATTGTCACACCAGGATTGATGTTTGCAACTTCTGCCCTTGCTTCACCTGCTAACAGCATCGAAGCACGTCTTGATGCACTCGAGCAGCGACTACAACAAGCAGAACAACGAGCCGCCCAAGCGGAAGCACGAGCTACAATCGCGGAGCAACGCGCACAGCGACTGGAACAGCACGCTATCGAGACCAAACAACAGGCTACTCAAGTAGCACAAAGTACCACTTCGCTGGAAAACAAAGCTTTATCAACCAGCAACTTGAAAATGAATGATTTTGGCGCTCTAAAATTGTACGGCGATGTGGAATTCAACCTCGACGGCGCCAGCCGAACCGGTCAGCTTACCTCACTTAAAACCAACGGTAATAAAGACTGGAAACCTGGCGACAAAGAACGTTGGAATGTTAATGGCCGCATTTTGGTCGGGCTGGACGGTTACCGCCGCGATCAAAACAACAATTTTGCCGGCTTTCGAGTGCAACCGTTGGCAGACATGACCGGCAAAATGAATCTCGACGACGCCGCTTTCTTCTTCGGCAATGAGAAAAACTGGCAGGTAAAAATCGGGCGTTTCGAAGCTTACGATATGTTCCCACTCAACCAAGACACTTTTATTCAGTATTCTGGTAATACCGCCAACGATTTGTATGCCGATGGTTTCGGCTATATCTACATGATGAAAGAAGGACGTGGCCGCAGTAACAGCGGCGGCAACTTGATGTTGAGCAAATATGTCGGCAATTGGTATTTCGAACTCAATACTTTACTTGAAGATGGCACTTCGCTATTCCGAGATAGCACCTACCACGGCAATACATTGGAAAATAAAAAAAATGTCGCCTATTTGCGCCCGGTAGCAGCCTGGAAAAAAGATCAATTTAGTGCAGCCGTAGCAATGGAAAGTAATATCGTCAATAACGCCTATGGCTACCAGAATAACCAAGGGCAATGGGTCGATCAATCCAGACGCAATGGTTACGGCCTGACACTCAGTTGGAACGGTCTGGAAACTAATCCTGATGATGGCATTGTCGCTAACCTGAATACCGCCTATCTGGATGCCTCAGATGAACACAATTTCACGACCGGAATTAATGTGATGTGGCATCGTTTCGAACTGGGTTATATCTATGCCCACAACAATATCGAAACGTTCAATACCGACAATATGACCGCGCGTATTAATCATCCATTCAGCGAACCGGGTAAATACGATATAAATACCATCCATATGTCATATCAGATTCCTAGTATTATGAATATGAAGAACTTTAATCTCTATCTTGGCGCCTATGTCTCCATGCTGGAGGCGAATGATAACAACAAAATTGCCAACAGTAATAATGACCGACGCTACGGCGCACGCGCAAGATTTAAATATTTATTCTAATTCGGGTCCTGTGGAAAAACCCACAGATCTGTAAACTTCTTTAAGGAAGAAAACCCGCTCTACGGACTTTCTTCAACTCATTGACAAAGTGCTGTTTTTTTTCCGGCACTTTGTCTTAATTAACCTCGGTTTCGTTTAAAAAATCATAAAAACCAGCCCATACTCGTTTTTCCTCGCTGCGCAACTCTCTCAAATACTCGATGACGGGGAATATAGAGGTTGTAACAAACGGTAATTTTGGTCGAATCAATAAAAGCGGTTGATAATATACTAGATTTAAAATCAATTAAATTTAATATTCTGATGCCTCTTTATATGTAAAATTTTTTTGCCAAATTAAAAATAAAAACCCAAGTTGACATTGTATACTTTGCGATCTATTTTCTAATTAAATTTTAGTGAAAATATTTTTATTGTTGAGCTGTTTATGTGATTGGCGGAAGCTACAGTGAAGGCGTTTTACCCACGAAAAAAGGGTTAAAATAATGATTTTTAATAATGGGTTAGAATTTGCGAGTCATGAAATGATCAATTAAGAATTTAGATAAAAAAATTGACTTTACTAATCCTTATGCGCTGCTAGCTAGGGATGATAAAGGAAAGATGAATGTCAAAGTATTGTCGGAGGATGCTATTGTTTCATCCGGCAAGAAAGACAATACTATTGAGGTCATTAATTCACTCAAAAAACAGTTATTATAATTAGTAGGTTTGTCTAATGGCCTATTTATTTAAAATTATCTCTCTCATTTATCTAGTAATATTCTTTACTATCTGATTTGTCAGAAATTGATTAATTGATTTTGTAGATCGAAAAAAAGCATGGCAATGTTGTTGCACTGAACTATGCGGAACTTCGATATTCTTATTTATAGGTGTTTTTTCAAGATCATAAAATATAACTAAATAATTTTTTGATGTAACTGATTCTCCCTAAGATATCGTAATTAATTCAATACGATGTCATTTTAGTTCACCCTAATAAAGAGATATTACAATGGGCTGGAATATATTTACTAATGCACCAGATAGTTACCATCTTACCGCCGCACATATCCGCAATAGCTTGCACCAACAAGGTTTTGCCACTTTCAATGCTGCCGATCTTGACCTTTCTGACAGTGAAAAAATTGATCTTATCTCTCTCTGTGAATTATCGAAGTCACTGCCGTTAGATCGATTTGGTGAAGGCGGTCGTCACCGCAGTTATTGTGAAGGAATATGGAGCTGGGAAACAGAAACTATTGATTGGAAAACAGGTTATCCGCAGCCTGATGGTAGCGTAGAGATTGATTATCATCAGGGAAGTGAATATCAGCCTGAATTTGGTGGTGTGGTACGCAAATTCCTGCGCATGTCTGACGAGATACTTAATAAAGGACTACTTAATAAACTCATTTGGCACGATCTGAGTCTAACCGGCATGGCAGAGCATTATTCCCATTTGCTATGTGGTGTACATCTGATCCGAATGCAGGCACTACCGGGTAAACCGGCAAAAATTACGCCTAACTGTTTCCATCGTGACGGTCAGCCGTTCACCGCTGTACATTTGATTGAACGTTACAATGTCGAAGGCGGTGCAACGCATATCGCGCCACCCTCTTATACCAATTGCCAACTTGAAGCAGTACCTGCTCATGAAATAACTCGCTTTCTCCTTAATGATCCTCTTGATAGCTACATCATTGATGATGCAGCGATTTGTCATTACATCAATCCCGTAATTTGCGATGAAAACGCCAGTGTTGGAGTCCGTACTATCATTCTGATTGATTTCACTCCACTCGAACAGAGTGACAGGCGTCCCCAGTAGCGCTTTTGCTATGAAAGCGGATGGCAATCAAGGGTGATAGTTTTTACGGCAATCACTAAGCTGCAAGAACCTTTTTATCTTAGGAAAAATTTTGTGAGTAATTATTCAAACACCTTATCAAATATTCCATTCTTATTACCAACACCCGCTCAACGCAGGCTATGGCTTATTAGCCAAGGAAATATGGACTCAGCATTATATAACGTGCCATTTTCGCTACGTTTACGTGGTACGTTAGATAGGGAAGCGCTTGAACAAACTATTATTTTTATGATTGAGCGTCATCCGGTATTACGTTCACAATTTCATGTTCTCAATGGAGAATTGCAGATAACATTGAATCCGCAGCGGCCTGAATTACGTATCAGTGATCTCAGCTATTATTCCCCGGAAGAGCGCGAAACCAAAATACAGTCAATCTGTGATAGCGAAGTCAGATATTGTTTTAATCTCAGCAGTGATTTGCCTTTTCGTTGTTTATTGCTTCGGCGACAAGAGAACGATCATCAGTTGATATTTACTCTTCACCACATTGTATTTGATGATTGGTCTACTCACGTTTTTCTTAATGATTTTAACTATGCTTATAACCGGTATAAAGCAGGTCAACAACCTAATTTGGCACCGATTACCTACCCGCATGTCAGTGATTCTATAACAGATATTCATATGAATAGCGCTCGTCGGCAACGCTTACGCAGCTATTGGGGAAAACAGTTATCGGAATTGCCTGAACTACATAAATTACCTACAGATCGGCCACGGTTATTGGAACAACAGGGATGTGGCACGGTATATCAAAAGTCACTGCCTTTATCTCTCGTTAGACGTATTTCTAAAATCTGCCAACGTTATGGATTAACACCTTATATGGTGGCAATTTCCGCTTTTGCAGTATTGCTGAATCGCTATTCACACGATGACGACATCGTTATTGGCAGTCCATTTGCGAATCGTCACAACGTTGATGAACATGTCCGCCTTGGCTTTTTTATCAATTTGTTACCGTTGCGTTTTCGCTTTAACGAAGGGATAAGTTTCAGTGATCTATTAGTCCAAGCGCGCGATATATTGCTTGATGCATATGAACATGCTGATTTGCCGTTTGATGAGATTGTCGATGTAGTACAGCCCCTGCGTTCTCTGAGCCATGCCCCTGTTTTTCAGATTATGTTTGATTATTTGAAGAGTCCGGGACAAGCATTGCAACTGGAAGGGTTAGAAACAGAAGTACAATTTATCCATTCTGGTACTGCAAAATATGATTTGACGTTATCGATAGAAGAATCTCCAAATTCACTACTTTGTCTGGTTGAGTTTGATACCGATTTGTTTGATAACCTCACCATTATTCGCATGGTGAATCACTATGAGACATTGTTGGATGCATTGTTAAGTGAACCTGAATGTTCTGTCGCCAAATGTAGCATGTTGCCGCCAGAAGAGCTGGAGACATTGGCTCGCTTCTCCCGGCCGACAGAACCTCTGCCGGTATTGGAATTTATTTCGATAGCTGAACGCATTAAGTCACAAGTGCGTAATAATCCAGATGCACAAGCTATTGTTTGGCGTAATCAACGTTTCACCTATGCTCAACTGGACAAGTACGCGCAATGTCTGCTCGCGAAGATGCGCCAGTGTGGCGTTGAACCGGGTAGCCGGGTTGCAGTATTTATGAGCTACCGGCCAGAAATTGTCATCTCTTTTTACGCAATTCTCTCTGCCGGTGCGGTTTACGTACCGTTATCCCCCTCTGATCCTCGCTTTGCCGATAAGATAAATGATGCACAGCCAGTACTGATCCTCACCAGTGAACAAGATGCTGTTGGTTTAGCTGATTTTCGTGCCACTGTGCTAGAAGTTGATGGGCTGTTTCGTCAACCAGTGCTACCGGAAGCGCAACCAATTTGGCCGGTTCAGGAGAGTGATTCCGCCTATGTTATTTACACTTCTGGTTCAACGGGTAATCCAAAAGGGGTGGAGGTAAGCCACGGTAGTCTGCATGCATCGTACCATGCCTGGTGTCGTGACTATCGTTTCACCCAACCCGGTGAGCCGATATCACTACAACTTGCCGCACCGATTTTCGATCTCAGTATAGGGGATTTCAGTCGTACTCTAGGCTGTGGTGGATGCTTGGTTATGTGTCCGCGTGAGTGGTTGCTGGATGCCCCTGAAATGCACCGCTTAATGATGCACGAAGGCGTGACCTTCGGTGATTTTCCTCCTGTGGTACTGCGTCAATTAATTCAATTCTGTCAGGATAATGGGCAACGTCTGGATGGATTATCAACACTGGTGTGTGGGGCTGATGTCTGGTTCGGTCATGAGCTGCATGCAGCGCAAGCGCTGTGCCGCCCCAATGCACGTATTCTCGGTTCTTACGGTGTGACGGAAGCCACCATTGACAGCACTGTTTTTGACCCGGAAACACATCCATTGGCAGCCGGGCGAGTCATTCCATTGGGTAGACCATTGGCTAGCTGTGAATTGTTCATTGTCGATGAACACCTGCAACAGGTGCCAATCGGCGTCAGTGGTGAATTGTTGATTGCTGGTGTCACCGTAGCAAAAGGATATCTCAATAATCCTCAACTCACGGCAGAGAAATTTATCACCGGCAAATTCGATAGCCAGGGCCGTTTTGTAGCAGACAAAGACAATAACAATAGCAGTACGCGATTCTATCGCACCTCAGATATTTGCTGTTTCCTGGCTGACGGCACTATTGATTTCATGGGGCGCAGTGATCATCAGGTTAAAATTCGCGGTTTTCGCGTCGAATTAGGCGAGGTGGAGAGTGCATTACTGGAGCACGCCGATGTGCGCCAGTGTGCGGTTGTCGCCTGTAATGACAGTACAAACAATAAAGTGTTAGTCGCCTATGTTGTGTCATCCGCTGATACTGACACGTTACGTGGTTATTTGTCCCTACGGCTGCCCGGCCATATGATGCCGCGTGCTTTCGTATTTCTCGATAAATTACCAACCACCCCCAACGGGAAGGTTGATCGTAAGCGCTTGCAGGTTCCAGATTTTTCGCTGCCAGAAAATCAGGAATCTATGACAGAACCAGCTAACGCCCGTGAAGAACAATTGCTGGCATTATGGAAAACGGCATTAGGGGTTCAGGTCATCGGTACGGAAGATAATTTCTTCTATTGTGGTGGCAATTCATTAATTGCTGCCAATCTGATTACACAAATCAATAAGACATTTGGTGTTCAGCTTAAGCTTTCCACTATTTTCAATCATCCAACTATCGCCGGATTGGCCTCGTTACTGGACAGTATTGAAAAAGATAGTATTGAAAAGGACGGCGTTGAAAAAGACGGTATTGAAAAGAGCGGCACGAAACAGAGTGTTGCTGTGCAGCACGTTTCGCAGGCCAGTGATTTACTCTCATTCGGTCAGCGCAGTTTGTGGTTGATTACGATGCAACGGCCGGATGATTGCAGTTACCACGTTCCTGTCACATGGCGTCTGCATGGTAATCTGCATTTTAGTGCGTTAATGCAGGCGCTGAATGATGTAGTACAACGTCATGATGTATTGCGTACCACATTCTCCAGTCAAGTCAGCAAAGTAAACGGACCGGATGGAACATCCAGTTTTGAACCTAGTCATCAGGTTGCATCTGAATTAACGCTAACCCTGCGCCAGCAGAATATCTCCGGCGGTGAGTCTGCGCTGGCATCGAAGTTGCGGGAAGAAATGATGGCAAGTTTCGATCTCGCCAATGGACCGCTCATCCGTGCGATACTGTTTACGTTGTCCCCGCAAGAGCACGTGCTTTGTATTACTCTGCATCACATAATTTCCGATGGTCGCTCGCTGGCAATACTTTTTGATGAGTTACGGCACTGCTATCAGGCACGTCTGGCCGGTAAAGCACCTATGCTACCCGTGTTGGAAGCAAACTATGGGCATTTCATTAGCTGGCAGCGCACTCGACTGACTGATCCTGCGGTACAGCAACAGATTCATTTCTGGCGTCAACAATTGGCGGATGCGCCAACTACTCTGCTACTGAATGATATGGCTGCACCAACTGACGAAGCGGCGGCAATAAGTTGTGTTATTCCCCACGTGTATGTTGAAGGCGTAGAGAAACTGGCTCGTGAGCAAAACTGTACACCGTTTATGGTCTGGTTGAGTTTGTTTGCCCTCCTGTTGCGTCAGCAAAGTGGTGAACAAGATCTTATCGTCGGCACACCGGTGTCGCTGCGCACCATACCTGCATGGGATGCGCTGATTGGCTACTTTGCTAATACTTTACCGGTACGTATTAATAGCCGTGAGTTGCAAACTTTTCAGCAACTACTGATGCACACGCGACAGGTTAGTCTCGACATTCTTGAAAATCGTGATTTGCCATTCGACTATTTGGTACAAGCACTTAATTTACCTCGCGTGGCGGGTAAAAATCCTGTTTTCCAAACCATTTTTTCCTGTGAACTGGATCAACCAAACGATGCAACATTCGGGGATATGAAGGGTTCAGACGTCGAATTGGGGGACTATCGCGCCAAAATTGATTTGGAGCTGGCGATTAACCGTATGAATGGTCAGGTTTACGCTCACTTTATGTCCATGCCGGGGATGTTATCTGCTGTCACTCTGGAGCGAATGAGTGAGTGTTTGTTGGCGATGTTGCCACAAGTTATTGAAAAACCAGATATGACATTGGCTGATTTGTTGACGGGTAATTCTGGCAGTAGTGCCCAATCAGAACTTGTTGTTGATAAGCCACAAGGACTGTTTCAGTTGTTTCAGCAGAGCCTGTCACAGTATGGCGAACATGTGGCGCTGGAAAGTGATGAATTGAGTCTGAGTTATCAGCAGCTTGATATATTAACGGCATATGTGGCGCAGCAACTACAACAAGCAGGTGCAGGCCGTGGTGATCGAGTTGGCATTCTGATGGGACATCATCCACATAATGTCACGGCAATGCTGGCAATTAACCGGATTGGTGCGGTGTTTGTGCCGCTGGCTCCTGACAATGCCGAACCAGCAAATCGATATGTGATTGATAATGCAGAAATAAAAGCGATATTGTGCCGAAATGAAACCGCGCCTCTGTGCCAGCATCTTGGTCTGGCGGCAATTGATATCGATGAGTTAGATATAGCCAATGTACCTTATATGGCTATGGCGGCGATCTGTCAGCCGGATGACTGCGCTTACGTTATTTACACTTCTGGATCGACGGGTAAACCGAAAGGTGTTGCTGTCTCCCACCGCAGTGCCTGCCATAACATTCTGGCAATCCGTGATGAACTGAGGCTTGAACCTTCTTCTCGCATAGTGCAGTACTCTTCTCCTGTGTTTGATGTGATGTTGGGAGAAATATTTCCAGCACTTGCAACCGGTGCTTGCGTAGTCTTCGGTAAGAAACAGCAACTGTTGCCTGGCAGTGAGCTAACAGAGTGGCTGGCACATAAACAGATTACGCATATGTGGATTGTCCCTTCCGCGTTGGCGATAGTGCCGTTAGTACCGTTGCCTCATCTCCAGGTGCTTATCGTAACTGGTGAGCCTTGTATGCCCGAAGTCGCCCAGCGCTGGTCTGTAGGGCGCAGGCTGATGAATGGATACGGCCCTACTGAATGTGCGATTGTGGTATCCCTTACCGATTATCATGCCGCAGGACAAAATCTGGTGCTGCGTCCAATGGGCGATGTTCGCTTCTATCTGCTTGATGAACAGAGAAAGCCCGTGGCGCCGGGGGAAATGGGTGAACTTTATTTAGCGGGAACCTGTGTTGCACAGGGCTATTTGGGTATGGATGAAAAAACCGCTGAGGTGTTTTTACCCGATAGCTTTGCACCACAATTAAAGGCTCGCATGTACCGTACTGGCGACATTGTGCGCCAACGCATGGATGGCGCACTAGAGTTTGTTGGTCGGGTTGACCGTCAGGTAAAAATCCGGGGTCATCGAATTGAACTGAATGCTGTACGTGCCGCCCTAAGTGCGTTACCGGGTGTACGTCAGGCCGAGGCGCTGGCGATCACCGATAACCAAGGGAATAAAGAGTTGGCGGGATACATTGTTGGCGAAACCAGCCGCAGTGAGATCCTGAACGCATTACGCCGACAAGTTAGTGAAGTGATGGTGCCGACAGCGTTGTTCTTTCTTGATGCACTGCCTACCGGCATTACGGGAAAAGTCGATCTGAAAGCGTTGGCTGAAATGAAACTGACACGTGCCGGTCAGCATCAATCTTCTCCTGTGCCAACCAAAGTTGTGTCATCACTGAGTCGCGTTGAGGCTATCTGGCGTGAACTGCTGGAGAGAGATGAGATCGATTATGACGAAAACTTTTTCGATGCTGGCGGCCACTCCCTACGGGTTATGGCGCTATTCCAGCAATTGAATGAGACGTTTGGTGGCGGCTTATCTGTAACCGATATTTTCGCTCATCCCACCATTCGACAACAGGCTCAACTACTGGACACGCTATCGCAGCAAAAAACACCTGTTGCAGTCACACCGCAGATAGTCACTGAAAAGACAACAACACCAATGTTGAATGTTCCAACTCAGGATAGCAATGCTATTGCGATTATTGGTATGACTGGCCGTTTCCCACAAGCACCAGATCTCGACGCTTTTTGGCAGCAATTACTGGCGGGTTATGATGCCAGTGTAGAGTTGTCTGACGAGGAATTGTTACAGCGTGGCGCCGATCCAACGCTGTTAAATCACCCACAATTTGTCAAACGCGCACGTTTACTGGAGGGTTGTGCGGAGTTTGATGCACGTTTCTTTGGTTATTCATCACGTGAAGCCCAGGTGATGGACCCACAACAGCGGTTGTTTCTTGAAATGGCATGGGAAACGCTGGAATTATCTGGCTATGGCAATGATAGTACACCGCGTTCAGTGGGCGTCTTTGGTAGCAGTGGCTTCAATTATTACCTGCTGGAAAACGTCATGCCAAATAAAGACCGAATGCACCTCGACCCCGGTCAGTGGCAAATAGGTAATGACAAGGATTTTATCGCTACACGTACTGCTTACAAGCTGAACCTTAGTGGACCGGCTGTCAGTATTGGCACCGCCTGTTCGTCATCACTCACCGCTATTCACTTTGCCTGCGAAAGCTTGCGACGCGGTGAATGTGACATGGCATTGGCAGGCGCTGTAGCACTCGATCCGCAACAGGTTGGCTTTGTCCATGTCAGTGGTGGAATTATGTCTCCAGACGGCCTCTGCCGACCATTTGATGCTGCGGCCAACGGTACAGCCAGCGGCAGTGGCGGTGGGATAATATTACTGAAACGTCTGTCCGCCGCTTTGGCTGATGGCGATACCATCCATGCGGTAATTAAAGGTTCGGCTGTCAATAATGATGGCGCACAAAAGGTGAGTTACACGGCACCAAGTATTGACGGCCAATCTTCAGTGATTAAAGACGCGCTGCGTAATGCTGGGGTATCGCCTGCCAGCATCAGTTATATCGAAGCACATGGTACGGCGACCTCTTTAGGCGATCCGATAGAAGTGCGTGCACTGACTCAGGCTTTCCTGGAACTATCTGATGGTGAAGTGTTGCCTGTAGGGAGTTGTGCAATAGGTTCTGTAAAAGGAAATATAGGACATATTGATGCGGCTGCCGGTATCGCGGGAGTCATCAAAACCGTGTTAGCGCTGCGTCACCAGACTTTGCCGCCAAGTATTCACTATCATCAACCCAATCCTGCAATCCACTTCGAACAGACTCCGTTTTCCGTGATCAATACCGCATGCCCGTGGCCGCAAACCAGTAAGCCACGTCGTGCCGGTGTAAGTTCTTTCGGCATTGGCGGCACGAATGCGCATCTTATTCTGGAAGAAGCTCCGCGTCAGCAAGATGACCGTATATTAGATAACGAGCGCTGGCATCTGTTGCCGATTTCAGCGAAAACGCCGCAAGCGTTGATTCAGCAAGGGGAACGCCTGGCAGTAGCACTGACTACCTGTCATGAGCCATTAGCGGATATTGCCGGGACTTTGCAGCAAGGACGCAGCGCTTTCAGTGAGCGTGCTTTTGTGATGGGAAAAGATCGGGAGCAATTAATCAATCAACTACACCGGCTATCGCCGCAGACGGTTAGTCGCAAACAACAGCATCGGCCGGTGATTTTTATGTTTCCGGGACAAGGCAGTCAGTCTATTGAAATGGGCCAGTCGCTCTATCTGCGTGATGGTGTATTCCGCCAGCAATTTGATCGCTGCGCCGAACTGCTACAGCCACACATCAAACTGGATATCAGGCAGTTAATTTATCCTCAATCGGAACGTGACAATGCTATCAGTCGGTTAAATGCTACACGTTATACCCAGCCTGCCCTGTTCACTGTTGAGTATGCTCTGGCCCGCCAGTTACAAGCTTGGGGTATTACACCTCAAGCAATGATTGGCCATAGCCTCGGTGAACTGGTTGCGGCCTGTGTAGGAGGCATGCTCGAACTGGAAGATGCACTGGCATTGGTAGCAAATCGAGCTGCAATCATGCAACGTCAACCCACTGGGGCGATGCTGGCGGTACTGGCATCATCTGAACGCATAGTTTCACTGGCGCCAGAATGTGAATTTGCGGCGATCAACGGGCCTGAACAATGCGTGATAACTGGCAGTCATGACAATATTGCGGTACTGGAAGAACAATGCAACAAGGCAGATATTTCTTGCCGACGACTAACGACATCACATGCATTTCATAGTTCATTGATGGATGATGCCGCGCAACAGATGCGGGAATTCAGCGCAGGCTTCACGCTACAATCCAGTACTATTCCAATGATATCCAATATCAGCGGCAGTTGGTTCAGTGAACAGGATCGCGATAATTCTGGTTATTGGGGAGATCATCTGCGTCGGCCGGTACGCTTCTATGATGGTATTCTTACGTTGCTGAACCATTATGACAATCCAATCCTACTTGAAGTGGGTCCGGGGAGTGCGCTGACCAGTATGCTGAAACATCTACAGCAAACAGGCCAGGCCCAGATACTGACCACAATGCGCCGTACTCACCAACAAAAACCGGATGAAGAGGTGCTGCTCAATACCATCGGGCAGTTGTGGCAACAAGGAGTTGCTATCGATTGGACTGCATTTGGTCATTCACATAAATTACATCGGGTTATGCTGCCAGCGTACCCCTTCCAACGACAACATCTCTGGTTGGAACATCCTGCCACTACATCAGCCGCTGTCATAAATACACGGCGGAGAAGAGTACCGACTTTCACACAATCATCAGATAAAGAGGGAGTCACACAGTTTACTTGTAAGCTAGATGATAATGTCTGGTTTATTGATGAACATCGCATTTTCGAAGGACAAGGTGTCTTACCGGGCACAGGTTGCCTGGAATTAGTGCGTCGTGCTTTTCACGAATTGCAACCCAGCGGCACAGCTACTTTCAGTGAAGTTTACTTCCCCTCACCTTTGGTACTACCGTCAGGTGTTGAGCGTCAGATACGCATCAGTTTGACCGCCATTGATCGCAGCTTTGCCTTTACGCTGGAGTCTTGCGGTGATGGTGATGACATGTGGCAACTCCATGCAAACGGCAATGTTACTGCCGTATGCGTTCCACCAGCAGAGATTACCTCACCTTATGAGTTACGTCGGAATTTGCAGCTTGAAGAAGTTGCAGAGGCGTCGGAGCGTTTCAATCAAGCATTTGCTGACTATGGACCGCGCTGGCAATGTATTGCTGGTGTGTGGATGGGTGATCACTGTGCGTTGGCGCAGTTGCGACTCAATCCGGCATTTATTGATGATTTGCCTGATATTGCATTACATCCGGCTTTGCTCGATTTAGGCACAGTGTTCTTACATGCCTGTCTGTTGCCGGGCGATGCTTCAATACCGTTCCATTATGGTTCACTGACGCTGCATCAGCCATTATGCGCCGAATTTTACAGCCTGGCGGTTGAGACGGCGCCTCGGACTTATGACATAACGCTATTTAGTTGGGATGAGAGTCAGAATTGCCAGCAAGTACTGGTTGAAATTCACGGTTACAATTTACGCCAGTTCAATTCCTTACCACGCCAGCCAGCACGTGAGGCGAATGTAGCCCAATGGTGTCGTCACCCTCGATGGTTGCCGAAGCCGCTGGGCGAAGCGAAACAAAATCGTGCGCCGTGGCTAATTTTTGGCGCCCAAGCCGCTGAGCTGAGTGATTTATGGCAAGCGGCAGCGCCCGGTAGTATCGTTGTTGAAGATGCTAATGAGTTTCTGCAACAGAGTACCTACCGCTTTAGTTTGCGTAAGGATCAACCCGAAGATTATCAACGACTGATAGATTGTCTGATACAGCAACAAGTGCTGCCAGAACGTATTATCTGGTGCTGGACTGCGGCAGTGATTTCTCAACCAGAGGCTGCGTTTGAACAACTGGCGGCTGCGATTAAAGCGCTTACCGGTCATCACAAAGCTTTTAATATTACCCTGCTTTCCCGTGGTCTACAGGCAGCCAGAGTGCTGGAAGCCTGTAATGCCGCACCTGCACTTGGCTTGCTGGGAATATTGGCAGCCGAGTATCCGGGGTATTCTGCACGTCATATCGATCTAGATGATGACACTTTTGCTACATATCAATCGCTGATTACGGAACTGTATACGGATATGCAACCGGAAGAAGCAGCAGAAGGAATTCCGGTTACTAGCATTACGCTTAAACAAGGTGAGCGTGAATTACAGACATTTACTGAGCTTGATGAGATACCTCGTCGGCAAATTCTGCGGGATGGCGGTGTTTACCTGATTACTGGTGGACTGGGGGGGATCGGCCAGTTACTGGCGCGTCACATCAGCGATAAATGCAGTAAGGTTAAACTCGGTATTTTGAGCCGCCGGGAAACTAACGCGACAAGTGAAGCTTTATTTGATGCGTTACGGAAATCTGGTGCTGAAATCATGATGTTGCGTGCTGATGTTGCTGACAGTGCAGCATTAAATGACGCACTGGCACAGATGCGAGCAAAATTTGGTGCTATCAATGGCGTGATTCATTCAGCGGGTATTGAAGCCAGTGGGTTGCTGGAACATGGCACGTCGCAGAACTGGCGGCACGTGATGGCGGCAAAAGTCAGTGGTACACAACAACTGATGACGGCGATTAGTCAGGACTCTCTCGACTTTGTTTTGTTGTGCTCTTCACTTGCCTCATTGGTAGGGGGAATTGGTCAGGCAGACTACGCGGCGGCGAACCGTTATCTTGATGCTGTGGCGCACTACTGGCGACAGCAGGCTATACCGGTAACGTCAGTTAACTGGGATACCTGGTCAGAAGTAGGAATGGCCGTGGATTATGCTGCCCGCCGTAAAGAAAGTGTGATTGGTCTCAGTAATCAAGAGGGCTGCGCTATTTTCGATCTGGCTATCGCCGGAATGGAAGCACAGATCGTTGTCAGTAAATTTACTACTGTTCGGCGCCCACAATTACAGAATTCATCGGCGATATCTGATTCTGCCAGCCCAGAGGAAGCGGTTCGTCAATTGTGGTATGAGCTACTGGGTGAAGAGACTATTCATTTGGAAGATGATTTCTTCGAATTGGGTGGTCATTCACTGTTGGCAACGCAGATGATCTCCCGTTTACGTGATCATTTCCAACACTGTCTGACGCTGGCGGAGTTTCTTGAACAGCCGACAATGGCACGTGTTGTCCGTTCACTATCTGACGATAAAAAGAGCCAGGCTCCCGAGAATGCCCATATCCGCTACTGCCTGGTGCCTATTAATCACGGCGGTAATGGCAATTATTCTCCCTTCTTTTGTGTGCCGGGTATGGGCGGCAATGTTACCCAATTTATGCCCCTGGCCGCGGCGTTACCACGAGAATTGCCATTTATTGGTATGCAGTATTTGGGGCTTGATGGAAAAACTGCGCCGCACCAATCGGTGGAAGAGATAGCAACGCATTACATTGCCTGTTTGCGCTCGGTACAGAAGCAAGGGCCATATCATATCGGTGGTCATTCATTGGGCGGCAAAGTGGCTTATGAAATGGCTCGGCAGCTTCATGCTGAGGGAGAAAGCATCGGTTCTCTGGTGTTACTCGACTCTGCCGCACCACCCTACGCACCGGTTCCGTATCAGGAAGATGCTGATATCGCCAAAGTTATTCTTGGTATTTTTGCTTACTACACTGACCGCCTGGAAATGATCGACAGCCTGGACGACGACTCAATGCATGCATTACCACGTGAGGCGTTACTGAGCTATATCCAAGAGCAGCTAAAACGTTTTTCGTTGATTCATGCACAGAATGATATGAGCTCGATTAGCGGATTATTCAATGTCTATCGGGCTGCGTCGGATATGTCACCGAAATATCGTCCAATACCGGTACAGTTGCCAATTCCTATGCTGTTAGTCAAAGCGCTAGAACCCTTACCGAAAGGGGTTGTTGTGCCGGAGATCCGGGAGACCAATGGCTGGGGTTGGGAGAAGTTCTCCACTCTTCCCATTCGTATCGCAGAAGTGCCGGGGAATCATTATAGCTGTCTGATGGAAGAGCACGTCGCACATGTATCGCAAGCAATAATTCATCACTTTCCATCAATAATAAAAGGAGGACAGGTATGAGTGATTCCTCCCCAACGGTTCACCGTCCTGAAAACCGCCAGCATAAACGCCGATTGGCCGTCATCCTAATGACATTGGCTGTAGATGCTCTGGGTATCGGGATTGTCCTTCCCGTTTTACCCGATCTATTGCGGGAGGTTGCCCCACAACCACCGGAAGCGGGTGTGCCGTTAATCGGGTTATTTGTCTCACTATATGCTTTTGCACAGTTCCTTTTCGCCCCACTGTTAGGAACGCTTAGTGACGCCTGGGGGCGGCGACCGGTACTGCTTGCAACACTGTTTGGAACAGCGTTGAGCTATACGCTGGTGGCGACCGCACCGTCGCTGGGATGGCTGGTGGCCGGTATATTTCTTTCAGGCGCCACCGCCGCCAGTACTTCCGCCGCATCGGCTTACGTAGCAGATGTTACGCCAGAAGCACAGCGAGCCGCGCGTTTCGGTCTGGTCAGTGGTGTTCTCGGCTTCGGCATGGTTGCCGGGCCTGCCTTTGGTGGGTTATTAGGCATGATTACACCTCGCCTTCCGTTTGTAATTGCTGGCTCACTGGCAGCAGTGAACGCTATTGCCGCCATGTTTGTTCTGAACGAAAGTCTGACCAAAGAGAACAGGCGTTCGTTCGACTGGCGCCGGGCCAATCCTGTGGGCAGCTTGAAACTACTGGCGACGGATGGGGTACTGAGACGATTGGTTTATGCTTCGGCTCTTGGCATGGTGGTTTACGGTATTTTTCTGGCCTGTTTTGTCTTACTCAATGAAATACGTTTGGGCTGGGGACCACGTGAAAACGGTCTGGCTCTCACCGGACTCGGCATCGGGATCATCATAACGCAAACTTGGTTGCTAAAAATGTTCGTGGCGCGCTGTAACGAATACCGCACGGCGATCATCGGTTACGGACTCTATATGTTGGCGTTTATCGCTTATAGCCTGGCCGTATCCCCCCTTATTGTTGCGGGGGCAATTGCTTTGCATGCACTGGCGTTGATCAGCGACTCAACGCTTCGTGCTTTGATTTCGTTGCGTGCAGGCAACGAGCGACAAGGGGAGTATCTGGGAGCGCAGAACTGTATGTTGGGTCTGGCTATCACCGTTTCACCGCTGTTGGGGGCATTATTGCTGCATTTTTCAGCTCGTCAGGGACAACCTCTCTATTTCCAAGGGCTTCCCTTTGTTATTGCTGCCATTGTTTGCTTTTGCGCCATATTAATTTTGCTACGTGGTTCTCAGGCAGACATTAAATTACGCGATTTGTATAAATAAAAAGATCACCAGCCTGTTGAGGATTAATTATGAAACAATATCAAGGAACCTATTACCCCCTGACCGCAGCACAGCAGGAAATTTGGCTGGCTGAACAATTAAATGTAAGCGCAGGAATTTATAACACAGGTTGTTATATTGATATTTCAGGCGCTATCGATATTGAGACACTTAACACGGCATTGTCTCAGTTGATAGATGAAGCTGAGTGTTTACGAGTGGTGGTTGTACAGCACCCACAAGGACCACAGCAACAGATCGTTACTAATCTGCAATGGAGCTGCCCACTTATTGATCTATCTAACCATGTGGATGCATTAACAGAAGCTGAAATCTGGATGAAGGCTGAATTGGTGCGGCCGATGGAGTTAACACAGGGGCCATTGTTTGGTTTTGCGCTGCTAAAAATCAGTGATGAACACTACTTTTTGTTTATTCGTGTCCATCATCTGGCGAGTGATGCTTTTGGTACTACGCTGCTGATTCAGCGACTTGCTGAACTGTATACCCAGAAATTTACTGGCGCTGATGAGCTGAAAAATCCTTTTGGACCTCTGAGCGATCTGTTGGCTTTTGATGAAGAATACCGCCGCTCGGAAAATTTTCAACATGACCGCCAGTGGTGGTTACAGTATATGGCTGGCCGAAGTGAGCCACAGAGCCTTGCCGTGGGGGCGAAACCCGGTCAGTTTGCCGACCTGGGTTCATTCAGTTGCACCCAATGTGAAATCCCGGCCAAGGTCAATGATATTCTGCGTACTCTGAGCGAAGAGAGTGGAAGTAGTATGGCGCAAATTATTGTTGCTATCGTTGCTTCCTGGATTTCTCGTATGACCGATAAGCAGGATATTACTTTAGGTATGCCAGTCACTGCGCGTTCAGGGCGTGCGTTACGTAGTATTCCAGGTATGATATCCAATGTATTACCTCTGCGCCTGACAATAGATCCCGCTCATTCCATAGGCGACATTAGTAAGCAGGTCAGCCAGGAAATCCGCCAGTTGCTCAAACATCAGCAGTATCGCTCTGAAGATATCTATCGTGATTTACAACGAAATGGTTCTGCTCCCCGCTTGTTTGCGCAGAATATTAATGTGATGCTGTTCAACAGCAATGTGAGCTTTGTGGGTAATTTTGGGCGTACTAAAAATTTGTCCAGTGGGCCGGTAGAAGACCTCTCTGTGACCATTTATTATCATGACGAAGGCGGCAATTTGCAGTTTACGCTCGATACCAATGATAACCTCTACACTCCCCACGATATTAACCTGCAAAAATCTCTTTTTCAGCATTTCATCACTGAATTGCTGGCGGATATATCACGCCCCATTGGTGAACTGACATTGCCAGATTGGCACATAGGAGACAGCCTATTACCTGTACGGCGCACAGAATCAAATAATGAGGAAACACTGACCTCGCGCTTTGAACAACAAGTAATTGTCACGCCAGATAGTACGGCGCTGACTTATCAACAGGAAAATGTGAATTATACGGTATTGAACCAACGTGCTAACCAACTGGCACGCTATCTGGTGTCTCAACAAATAGGCCCGGAACAGCGTGTTATGGTCTGCTTACCACGTTCTATTGAGATGATGGTGGCACTGCTGGCCATCATTAAGGCTGGTGCTGCTTACGTGCCAGTTGAAGCGGATTATCCGCAAAGTCGTCTTGATTTTATGATTGGCGATGCTGAACCCGCTTGTGTGATCACCATCAGTGAAATTGCGCAACGCCTGACAACCCATACCCCCATGTTATCGCTAGATGATCCCGAGTTGATCGCCCATCTGGAAATGCAGAGTGTTGCTGATCTGTCTGACAAAGAGCGCTTGCAACCGCTGATTTCAGCACATCCTGCTTATATCATTTACACCTCTGGCTCCACCGGTGTCCCCAAAGGCGTAGTAGTGACTCATCATAATGTGATGCGTTTACTACAAAGTACCCAACGCTGGTTTAATTTCTCTGAAACTGATTGTTGGACAATGTTTCACTCCTATGCTTTTGATTTTGCTGTCTGGGAGTGTTGGGGAGCGTTGTTGAATGGCGGAAGACTGGTGATTGTCCCTTGGGAAGTCAGCCGTTCACCTACAGATTTTTTGCAGCTTTTGGTTAGCGAAAGAGTGACGGTGTTAAACCAAACACCCTCAGCGTTTCAGGCGCTGATCCATGCTGATCGCGAAGCCCCTAATCTTGGGCAGAGTTTGGCGCTGCGCATGGTGATTTTTGGCGGAGAAGCGTTGAATGCCCATATCTTGGAGGAGTGGTATCAAAGACACGATGATAACGCACCTCAATTGATAAACATGTATGGTATTACTGAAACCACTGTACATGTGACCTATTTCCCTCTTTCACGTGAAGTCATTGCGCAGCCTGCTTCAAGCCTTATTGGTGAACCTATTGATGATCTCAGTATTTATATTCTTGATGAGGATCAGTGCCCGGTTCCGATAGGTTTTGTAGGTGAGATATACGTGGGCGGCGCGGGAGTAGCACGTGGTTATCTGAATCGTCCTGAACTCACTGCTGAACGCTTTATAGCTGATCCTTTTGTCGGCACAGATGCGCGCATGTATCGCACTGGTGACTTGGCAAGATTGCGTCGGGATGGGGTACTGGACTTCCTTGGCCGCACTGACGATCAAGTTAAAATCCGCGGATTTCGTATTGAATTGGGCGAAGTAGCGGCAGCACTGAATGCACACCCTGATATCGTACAATCCGAAGTCATTGTGCGTGAAGATGAAGGTCAACAGAAGCGGTTGGTGGGTTATGTCATTGCTCATCAAGGTATTACCCTTGAACCGCAGTCAATACGCTCCAGTCTAGCCACACGCTTGCCCGAAGCGATGATTCCAGCGGCTATAGTGCAACTTGATCACTTCCCGTTGACCATTAACGGAAAGTTAGACCGAAAGGCGTTGCCGAAACCCATGTGGAACAGTGCGGCAGTCAATGAAAGTGGCTCCTCCAGCCCACAGGAACTCTCGCTTTGTCGACTATTTGCCGAATTATTGGGATTAGAAAATATCTCTCCAGAGGATAATTTCTTTGAGCTTGGCGGCGAATCTTTGGTTGCGATGCGGGTAATAGCAAGAGTGCGTAGTGACTTCGGCGTTGAAATAACGTTGCGCGATCTATTTAACGCACCGAAGGTCAGCCAACTGGTGCAACGATTGAACGCTTTGCAGCAGGAAAATGAAGTAATCAGCCAGAGCTAAATTTTTAACGCGATTATGCTGGCAAATAAATAAAACAGAGGACAAAACATAATGAACCGAATAGATGAGTTAACCGCAGAACTTCTTAGCTCAATGAATCAGTATGACCTTAAACGACTGGATAATATTTTTTCCGAAGATATTTCACTTTATTATCCGGGTATTCCTCCAATGATAGGTAAAAAGATGTCGCTTATTTTTCTCAAGAAACTTTTCTCAAATTTTGAATATTTACATTTTAAGCAAACTGGTTTTATTGCTAATAATAACCAGGCTTGTGTTATTTGGGAAAATGAAGGACGTCGTAAAAATAGTGATATTTACAGCAATATGGGCGTGACATTAATCGAAATTATGGGCGATAAAATAACCCTCCTCAGCGATTACTTTAAATTTGAAGTACCTCATTAAGCAGGATATCGCTGTAATAAAAACTTGGTGCTTTTTGGATGTTGTATTTGGTTTAGATATTATCGCTACGCTCTTGTTTTATTAGTCAGCTTCCAAGGAGAAGGTGAAACGGTGGCTATAATAAGCTGTTTCACCTTTAGTAATAGTTGCCATATGTAACGACATGGATGGCAACAACCTGATTACCATATTTAGCAATTTTCCAATAAATTAACTTCTCCATAATACTGACAGGCGTTTCATTCAGTGCTGTCGGCATAAAATCAACCACAAATGGCAGATAAACGTCTTGCAAAGTGCCAATATTCCCTTGATATTTTCCTCAGTTGGTATAAAGAAGCTGATCGCTATTTCTGACATTATTCATTTCCAGAATTAACCTGCTTAACAACCATAAACAATTGGCTTTCATATAAAATTGCCAATTTTCCCTCAAATTGATATTTATCCACCAGCATTTTTAATCTTCCGATAAATAACTCACCGTGGGCAGCTAAAGCACGTTGCACTTGAGTCGATGAACGACTCATCCCGATAAATGCTTCGCCGGGAATAGGCATACTCCAGCAGGTATTGAGTGTAATATGGAGGGCATTTTCATGCAGGAATGCAGTATTCAATTCCTGCGCATAATCAAAATCCCGATAGTGACGGCTATAGTTAGGGCTTAATTCCTCCAGCAGATTTTCATACTCACTCAAGAATTCACTATGTCGGTAATCTCGGTTATTTTGCAGGATCGCTATGATGCCATTATCTGCCAGACTGTTTCTGACCAGATTTAATACCGTTGTCCGATCCATCCATTGAAAAGATTGTGCTGCCATGACCAGAGCGGGATTACCCACATTGGCGAGATGCTGTTCAGCGCTGCCATGTAACCAACTGACCCACGTCAATTTCTGTTTACCGGTGTCGATCATATCCTGCGAAATATCAATGGCAGTGTAGTGGTGTTGCTGACCAAGCAGATTTGCCAGCCCTTCGAGAGCAATGCCGGTTCCGGCACCAATATCGACAACAGACAATGCCCTGTCTTTAGGCAGCCAATGGCAAATTTCACGGAAAAGTGCCTGCGGGTAACGAGGGCGGTAGCGATCATAATCTTTAGCCAAACCATCAAATTTTTCTTTATGCTGTGTCATATTATCCTCTGCTACTTCTCTATTGGTGATGGGTTTTAGGGCAATTGATTAAATTAAGTGTAACGCTTGTGAGAAAAATGAGAGGTTACTCCAATACTTGTACAATCGGGAACTTCCACCATATAGATTAAGAAATATTGTAAGCTGTCAATGTTATGAATAGAGGTGAAGCTATTCTCATCATCAAACAAAAATGCGACCCCGCTCAATCCAATCGATAACACGTTATTATCTATGATCCATTGGCTGCAAGAATTACACATCGGGTGGCGAACGAAAACTCCCGTGGCCTGAAAGGAAGGGCAAAATTGCGGTACATCTGCGCACTTTTGGAGGCAGATATCGTTGGACACATAACCCACCGTCTGACGATGAAAGTTATCCGGTCTCTATTATGTAGTGGTCAACAATTTCCAGAAAATCTTTAATCCTGAGTGGCAGGTTTACCCCTGCCACGTTTATTCAGAAACCTAAGCTATCCAGTAGATCATCAACTTGAGCCTGATTAGCGATAACACCCACGCCATTTTGATTCACCTGCGGACCATTTAGCAAACTGTCTGTCTCTTTCTTGGTTTTTATCACTTGATCAGCCGGCATGTTTTCCATTAATACCATCACTAACTGTTTTTCTATTTCCTGAATAACATCCATCATCCGCTTAATAACCTGACCGGTAAGATCCTGAAAATCTTGCGCCATCATGATCTCTAGCAGTTGAGCGTTAGTGAATGCGGTATGTTCAGGTACCGTATTGAGGTAATTCCGGGTATCCATAACCAATGAACGTGCCACAGGCATCTCAACTGGGTTTTCAAACCACTCATCCCAACGTTTTTTCAGTGATATTGCCGATGACTCTAACTCATTCTGACGAGGTTGCGCCGCTTCAACGCAATTAAGCGCCCTTTCCGCCGCTTGCGCTGTCATCTGCACAACATAGTCCAAACGTTCCCTTGCATCAGGTATTGCCTCAGCCGCCTGAGCAATAGTTTTATCCAATCCCAACTCACGTAAACTATCACGCAACATGCGCGTAAGCTGACCGATACGACTGATAATTTCACTGGCGCTAATGGTCTCATCCCTTGGCATGACTGGATTTACACTCATTATGTCTCCTTAGAGGCCCAGTTTTTCAAATATTTTATTGAGCTTTTCTTCCAGAGTAGCTGCGGTAAAAGGTTTAACAACGTAACCACTGGCCCCAGCTTGTGCGGCAGCAATGATATTTTCTTTCTTCGCTTCTGCTGTCACCATCAAAACCGGTATCTTAGCCAATTGTGCATCTTCTCGAATGACTTTTAGCAACTCTAAACCATCCATATTGGGCATATTCCAATCAGAAATAATAAAGTCAAATTGGGATGAACGAATTTTAGCCAGGGCTTCAGCCCCATCTTGAGCTTCTTCTACATTATTAAAGCCCAACTCTTTTAAAAGGTTACGAACAATGCGACGCATGGTTGAAAAATCATCAACCACCAAAAATTTCAGATCCTTATTCGCCATAAAAACTCCTTGAAATTATTTATCAATCAGCGCAGAGCCGCTTAAAAAATTAAATTTATACCCGTCATCTTTCAAGTTGCCTCTTTGTTGGCTGCACTCGCTCACCCCGGTCACATAGTTATCTATGCTCCCGGGGATTCGCTCCCTTGCCGTCGCGATGCATCTTGAAATCTTTAGTGTATATCCGACAGCCGTTAAATACGGACAGCTTGCCCCGAGCTTATTTTTGCCAGCATTCTCTTGCTCATTTTGAGTATATCCATCACCTCATCCACAGCCCCCATCTGTATTGCCGCTCTTGGCATACCAAATACCACGCAACTTGCTTCATCCTGCGCCAATGTGTACGCTCCCGCTTGCTTCATCTCCAGTAAACCTGCCGCGCCATCGCTGCCCATGCCGGTTAGTAACACGCCAACAGCATTTCTGCCGGCAAATTTAGCCACTGATCGGAACAACACATCTACAGACGGACGATGACGATTAACCGCCGGTGCATCGGTAATCAGAACCTGATAATCAGCGCCATTACGGCACAGTTCCATATGGCGATCACCCGGAGCAATGTAGGCGTGCCCCGGTAAAATCCGTTCACCATTTTCAGCCTCTTTGACGGTAATTTGGCTAAGTTTATTCAGCCGTTCAGCAAAAGAACGAGTAAAACCGGGTGGCATATGTTGAGTAATGAGCAGTGCCGGGCTGGTGACAGGTAACGGTTGCAACAAATTCTTTATTGCTTCCGTTCCGCCAGTAGAAGCCCCTACTGCTATCAGTTTTTCACTGGATAACAAAGGTTTAAAACTTAATGGAGCAGAACTTATCGGCGTAGTTATTGGCACAGACAGTTTAGCCTGTGCGGCTGTCCGTATTTTCTCCGCAATAAGTTCACTGTAAGCCAGCATGCCTTCACGAATACCCAATTGAGGTTTGGTTACAAAATCAACAGCACCAAGTTCCAATGCCCTTAATGTGATTTCAGAGCCTTTGGCTGTCAGAGAAGAGATCATCACCACCGGCATTGGCCGTAAACGCATTAATTTTTCTAGAAAATCAATGCCATCCATACGCGGCATTTCAACATCCAGTGTGAGTACCTGCGGGTTATGCTTTTTAATCAGATCACGTGCCACCAGTGGATCTGGCGCACAAGCCACTACCTCCATATCTGGGTGGCTATTGATGATCTCTCGCATGATTTGACGCATCAGCGCTGAATCATCGACACAAAGAACAGTTATTTTATTCATGACCTCTCCTTGCCCGGCCTACACCGTAAACGGTCTGTCCTTGCAAGTAGAATTCCCGGCTTATTTGAGTGACATTTTCAGAATGCCCTGCAAAGAGCAATCCATCGGGTTTTAACAAAGCAACAAAATGACGCAGTATCCGTTCCTGCGTCTTTTTATCAAAATAAATCATAACATTACGGCAAAAGATGGCATCAAACTTCTCTTCAAACGGCCAATTAGGATCTAACAGGTTTAGATGCTGGAATGTCACCATGTCAGCCAATTGGGGCCGGACACGAGCATAACCTTCATAAGAGCCAATACCTTTAAAAAAGTAACGCTTTCTCTGTTGATCGGTCAGTTGACGCAATTCATCCAATCGATAAACCCCTTTGCGGGCTTTTTCCAGTACATGGGTATCAATATCACTGGCAATAACTTTTACCCGATGAAAACGCTCCCCCAATACATCGCTTAGCGTCATGGCAATCGAATAGGGCTCTTCTCCTGTCGATGCCGCCGCACTCCATACTCGATACGATCCACTCTTCTTACTTGCATGTTTAGCTAACAGAGGAAAATGATGAGCTTCCCTGAAAAAAGCCGTCAGGTTAGTTGTCAACGCATTGATAAATTCCTGCCACTCCTCACTCTCACTATTGATGTCGTTTTCAAGAATGAACAAGTATTGCCCAAAATCACGTATTCCAAGGGTACGCAAACGCCGAATTAAACGGTTGTAAACCATCTCCCGTTTATGTGCGGCCAGCACAATACCCGCACGTTGATATATAAGCTGGCAGATGCGCTCAAAATGCGCATCCGACATGGTATAACGCTGAATCATGTGATTCAGTGGCGAAGGTGGCAAATTACTTGTCGCTGAAGCAATTAAATTTGATTTCATCTGGCCTCAACGAGTCTGACTGACTGCCCCTTCGCTATCCGCAGACCTCAGCGTCAGTGAAAGTTCATTTTCAAGCCTATTTTCTGAATTATCTGGTAACTCAAACTGTGCCACTATTTGCACCAAAATATCTGCCTGATCTTCAAGTGCCGCCGCTGCCGCGGCTGACTGTTCAACCAATGCAGCGTTCTGCTGAGTAACCTGATCCATCTGTGTAACAGCTTGTGCTACCTGATGAATACCCCGACTTTGTTCATCAGATGCCGCTGCAATTTCAGCCATCAGATCCGTAACCTGGTTTACAGAAACGACCAATTCATTCATGGTTTTTCCTGCATGGCTAACTAATTCGGAACCTTGGCTCACCCGTTGAACGGATTCACTAATTAACGTTTTAATCTCTTTCGCTGCTTCGGCACTTCGCTGAGCAAGATCCCTCACTTCGCCAGCAACAACAGAGAAACCTCGGCCTTGTTCTCCTGCCCGCGCAGCTTCTACCGCCGCATTCAGTGCCAGAATGTTGGTCTGAAATGCAATGCCATCAATAACGCTGATAATGGCACTGATTTTCTGTGAACTATTGGCAATGGCATCCATTGTTTCCACCACACCAACGGTCAATTCGCCGCCTTTAGAGGCTGTTTTCGATGCAGATACCGCCAATTCACTGGCCTGGCGAGCATTTTCCGCGTTCTGACGCACAGTTGCAGTCAGTTGTTCCATACTGGCGGCTGTTTCTTCCAGTGATGCTGCTTGCTCTTCAGTCCGGGAAGAGAGATCAGTATTACCCTGAGTAATTTCCTGAATACCGCTATACATCAAGTTAGTATTCTCTTTTACCAAAGTAATGGAATTAACAAGTGAACGTTGCATTTCACGTAATTTGAAGAACACTTCACCAATTTCATCTTGGGTGAAAACAGAAACTTCTTTATTGAGTTTTCCTTCCGCAACATTCTGGAAGTGACTACGCATATTGGCAAAAGGTCTGAGCAGATTCTTTTTCAACCACCAATGAGCCGCCCAGGCAACAACCAGTACCATTAAGATCGCACCTGCAAACATGGCAACTGAAATTTGGTAATAAAGGCGACCATCTTGAACAGCGGTTGTAATCTCCTCTCCGATATACTGCATATAATGATTGAAATCAGACTCAAGTTGCTGCTGATACTTTTCTGTCGGCTGGTTTAAGAATGCATCATAATTACCACTTTCTAAAAACACCGAAAGCTCTCTAAGCGCTCCGATATATTCTTTATAACTGGTCTCTACCGAGGCCAATAATACGCTACTGCCATCCTCTTCATTTAATTTAGGTAGCGCAATAAACTCGGCAAAATGCATCTCAGCTCTATCCAAGGTCTCCTTAACATTAGCGACCATACTCTCAATGTGAGCTTCAGATTGTTGCAGCGTTTTCCCTACAGCGATTCGATTTAGTGTATTACGCGATTGCAGCAAAGCTGCCCAGCTCAACCCTAAGGAATCCCTCTTCTGTGTTCCCAGATCAATTCGTTCAATATAGGATTGATCTGCGTGAATGATTCCAAGTGATAAACCACTTGAGATCATCTGCATTACACAAAACATCATCAGTAACAGATATAAACTGGTTGATATACGAAGCCTGCCTAACATGTAATCACCTCTGTTAACGGCTGCATATGCAGCCGCAGTTATCGCTTAATGTTTTAAAATGTTTCCCAATTAGCTTGTTCTTCCACATTGTTGACTTTCTTCAACGCCGGTGGATTCGATTTAGCCGGAGGAGTCTTAGCCACAGGCAAATGTTCAATTTTCATTTCGGGTTGAGATTTATCGTCAAGGTTCGGTAATTGGAATAGAGAAACCAGTTTCTTCAATCCAGCCGCTTGATCTTCCAGTGCAGCCGCAGCCGCAGCGGATTGCTCAACTAAAGCAGCATTCTGTTGTGTTACACGATCCATTTCGGAGATAGCCAAACCAACCTGAGATATCCCTCTGCTTTGTTCATCGGATGCAGATGCAATTTCACCCATAATGTCAGTGACACGAGTGACTGAACTGACAATGTTATTCATTGTTTCACCGGCGCTCTCAACCAAGACTGAACCAGTATCCGCGCGGCTTACTGAATCTTCTATTAATGCTTTGATCTCTTTTGCCGCCTCAGCACTACGCTGTGCGAGGTTACGCACTTCGCCTGCCACAACAGCAAAACCTCGCCCATGTTCGCCGGCACGTGCGGCTTCCACTGCGGCATTCAACGCCAAGATGTTAGTTTGGAACGCAATAGCATCAATAACACTGGTAATATCGGAAATTTTCTGAGAACTGCCGGCAATTTCACGCATTGTCTGTACAACATTCGCCACCACTTTCCCACCCTGACGGGCAACGTCAGAAGCACTATCAGCCAGATTACTTGCCTGACGAGCATTTTCTGCATTTTGACGCACAGTTGCAGTCAATTGCTCCATACTAGCGGCGGTTTCTTCCAAAGAAGCAACCTGTTCCTCAGTACGCGAGGAGAGATCATTATTTCCAGCGGCAATTTCACTGGTTCCGTTATAAATACTTTCGCTGCTCTGACGAACACTGGTAACAGTAGTGATAAACTCTTTTTGCATATGTTTCAGGCCAACGGCTAACGTACTCATTTCATTCCTGCCTGAAACAGTAATATTTTGGGTCAAATCACCGGTAGAAAGCGCCTTGATATTCTCCAATAATTTGTTTAGTGGATTTATCAAACTATGCTTGATGCTAACCCAACTGAAAATCATGGCTGAAACCAGAATCAGCATGATAATACCCAACATAATCATCGCATTTCTGTAGGAGATATTGGCATCAAAGACAACATCAGAATAAAGGTGATCGTTTTGGGTCAAATAGAAGTTATATTCTTCCTCAAAAGCACTCTGATATTTACCCGTTGGCTGGTTGAAAAACTCTACCGCCCGATCATGTTCAATCAGAACAATGAGTTCATGCAGTGCTGAAATATAAACATCATAGGTTTTTTTAAGGCGATTAAGACTTTCTGATTCATGAATAGGCAATTTAGCGGTCTGTTCATATTGTTCAAAGCGCTGTTCTGCTATAGACAAGTTACTTCTGGCATCAGTCAGTAACTGCTCTAATGTGTAGTAATTATCGACACCTTCATCTTTTTTCATCATGTAGCGAATGCCAGCACGGTTCAAACTGTTACGGGCCTGCAACAAATTAACCCAAGTGTCACTTAAAAATGTCTGCTGTTCACGCATTTTATCCAGTATTTCTAGATTTTCTTTGTTACTTTTCAACTCATGGAAGAAAAGCCCTCCGGATATAAATTGCAGAGCACCAAATAATATGATGACCGCCATCAGTCCGGTCACTATTTTCATTCGGTTAAACATGTTTTCCCTTTTTACAATAGATCAGCATGGCTCTGTTATCGGCATCACCAAAGGAAACTTTACTGGTTGAATAAAAGAAATTTGAATATTTTTTCTGATCTGGACTTAACGGGAATATAGACAAAAAGTAACTGCCATCTATCGATGATGGCAGTCACATTTTATGATTAGTTTTTAGCTACTGAATCTACCAACGCCATCTCTTCACTATTAAGCAGTTTTTCGATATCCACTAAAATCAGCATGCGATCATCGAGTGAACCCAGTCCTGTTAGATATTCGGTAGATAATGTTACTGCAAATTCAGGCGCCGGACAGATTTGCTCAGCTTTGAGCGATAAAACATCCGAAACACCATCAACTACAATACCAACCACCCGGTTTAACAGATTCAAAACAATAACAACGGTATTATCATTATAGGTAACTGTTTCCTGAGCAAATTTAATTCTCAGGTCAATAATAGGCACAATAACGCCACGCAGATTGGTTATTCCTTTAATGAAGGCCGGAGTATTCGCAATACGAGTAACCTGATCATAGCCCCGAATCTCCTGTACTTTCAGTATTTCGATACCATACTCTTCGTCACCTAGGGTAAAAACCAGATAGCCTTCCCCGGCAGTTTCTCCCGACAATTTATTAAATGCTTCTATGGACGACATGATCTTACCTTTTACTGTGAGATTGACGATTTTCTTTGGGGATGCTCCCCATTCAGTGCTTATTTTTTAGCTTTGCTGAGCGCCAATTGGTCATGATTGAGTTGCTGCAAGGCAGAAACATCAATAATCAACGCCACACTGCCATCTCCCATAATTGTGGCAGCAGAGATCCCGGGCACTTTGCGATAGTTACTTTCGATATTTTTCACAACTACCTGATGCTGACCAACTAATTGATCAACCAGTAAGGCATAACGACGACCGGCACTTTGTACAATCACAACAATCCCTTGAGTTGGATCTGTTTTTGCCTCAGGAATATCAAAAACACGGTATAACTTAATCAGTGGTAAATATTCTCCTCTGACATGCAGTAATTTTTCATCACCAGCCAGTGGATAAATATCTTCTTCCTGCGGTTGAAGAGAACTGACTACCGCACTCAATGGCAAAATAAACACTTCGTCATTCACTTTCACTGACATACCGTCAAGGATTGCCAGTGTCAGAGGTAACAAAATCCGCGTCACTGTCCCTTTACCAGCCTGGAAGTTAATCTGGATTTGTCCTCCCATCTCCTGAATATTTCGCTTAACCACGTCCATCCCTACACCGCGGCCAGACACATCTGTTACCACTTCAGCAGTGGAAAACCCAGGCGCGAAAATCAACATAGCAACTTCTTCATTGCTCATATTTTCACTAACCGACAATCCTTGTGACATCGCTTTAGCCAGAATCTTTTCGCGATTTAGCCCGGCGCCGTCATCCACGACTTCAATACAGATATTTCCTCCCTGATGTTCAGCAGAAAGTGTCAAGTTGCCTGTTTCAGGTTTACCCACAGCAAGCCGAGCTTCTGGTTCTTCAATACCATGATCCAGACTGTTACGGACTAGATGAGTCAGCGGATCAATAATGCGCTCGATTAAACTCTTATCCAACTCAGTGGAACTGCCAACTAAAGTGAGATCTACTTTTTTATTCAGCTTACTAGCCAGATCCCTGACTAAACGCGGGTAACGGCTGAACACATATTCCATTGGCATCATGCGGATAGACATCACAGATTCTTGCAAGTCTCTGGAGTTTCTCTGTAACTGAACCATGCAATTTAGCAAATCACCATGTGAAGTCGGTTCAAGAGCGTTACAGTGCTGAGCCAACATAGATTGGGTAATGACCAGTTCACCAACCAGGTTTATCAGTTGATCAACCTTTTCAACCGCAACCCGAATACTGGAAGATTCTGCCCGTTGACGCGGCGATCCTGCCGGTGGTGCCGGCGCAGGGCGCCCGACAGGTGGCGCTGAACCATTTTCCGACGTGGTTGTTTTAACGACTTTAGCTGTATCTTTATTTTTAACTTTGCCTTTAGGCCCAACTACCGGCAAAAAAGTGATCTGTTCCGGTTCAATAACAAAACAGAGTACTGCGGTGATATCGTCCTCTGTGGCTGATGTTACCAATGATGCTTCAACGCTATCCCTAGTCTGTTCGGCATCATAGACCTCCCCCAGATTACTCAGTTCATCAAGCATCAGAGAAACTTCACGCTCTTTCAAACCAGAAAGGTGAACCCGAACTCTACCTTGCTGGTTTTCAGTCGCAGCAGGCTCCGATTTTAATTCCGGCTCAGATTCAGGCACCTCTGGCATCACCGCATCTATGATAGACTCAACCCCGCCTTCATTCTCTTCCTGTACTTCCAATGCAAGCTGGCGCAAAGTCTCACAGATGTAGGTAAACGCACTTTCATCCGGCTCCTGAGAACTTTTATAGGCATCCAACTGTTGCTGCATAATATCTTTCGCTTCTAAAAACAGGTTGATAATATCAGTCGTCAGACTCATTTCATCTCGTCTGGCGCTGTCCAGCAAATTTTCCAAAACATGCGTGGTTTGCTGTAGCTTGATAAAACCAAAAGTCGCAGCGCCACCTTTTATTGAGTGAGCACTACGAAAAATAGCATTCAATTGCTCCTGATCTGGTTCATCAGGATCGAGCTGCAATAAATGCTGCTCCATATCCTCCAGCAATTCGTCTGCTTCATCAAAAAAGGTCTGATAAAACGCGGTAATATCCATTGTTACTTTGTCACCTTAATCGGTATCACGATTAGGTTCAGCATTTGGTGATGCTGGCTGAACTGATACTGTGATTTCATTGGACTGTTGTGTTGGCCTGCTTTCAGCCGAATCCTTTCCAATCACCTCGTGAATTTCCTGACTATCATTAATAATCAAGGAATCGCTGCCGGTGTTTTGCTGTTCAATCCGCTCTTCCGCTTGTTTATTGAGCACTAAAATACTGATGCGACGGTTAACCGGCGCGCTGGCATCTTCTTGTTTCAGGCGAACCGTTGAAGCCATGCCAACCACCCGCAATATCTTTCCTTCATCCAGCCCACCTACCAACAGCTCTCTCCTTGACGCATTCGCCCGATCTGCGGAGAGTTCCCAGTTACTGTAACCACGTTCGCCATTGGCATATTTCAAGTCATCGGTATGACCGGATAGGCTGATTTTATTGGGAATATCGTTCAGAATTGGTGCAATAGCCCGTAAAATGTCACTCATGTAACTTTCAACTTTTGCACTACCAACCATAAACATTGGCCGGTTTTCCCGGTCAATAATCTGGATACGCAACCCCTCATCCATCATGTCAATCAACAGATGTGGACGTAATGCTTTAAGGCGAGGATCAGTAATGATCAATTGATCAAGTTGCTCACGCAGCCTATTTAATTTGCGAGCCTCATCATTAGCTTCAACGACTTCAACCTGACGCAGAATATCGCCTTCCTGATGAAGCACATCTTCCCCCCCACCCGGAATAGGATTGGAGCTATCACTGCTACGCTCCCCTTTATTGATTGCAACTTGTAACGGAGTACGGAAATATTCTGCAATTCGGGTCAGTTCTTGCGGGCTGGAAATTGCCAGCAGCCACATAACCAGAAAAAATGCCATCATGGCGGTCATAAAGTCAGCATAAGCAATCTTCCATGAACCACCATGATGTTTGATGCCATTTCTTTTACGTCTTTTTACTCTAATGACAGAGACGTTACGCGCCTTCATGCTTGTTCTTCAGTTTCTTGCTGGACTGGTGCTTTTACCCGGCGAACATGTTCTTCCAACTCAGTGAAAGAAGGACGATCTGTGAGGTACAGTGTTTTACGACCGAATTCAACAGCAATTTGCGGAGCATAACCATTCAGACTGGATAACAATGTCACTTTAATGCATTGCATCATTTTAATGTGTTCACCGCTACGTTGACGTAGCAATGTTGCCAATGGAGAGATAAAACCATAGGCCAGCAAAATACCAAGGAATGTCCCAACCATCGCATGAGCAATCAGTACGCCAAGTTCTCCTGCCGGGCGATCTGCCGAACCCAGAGCATTAACCACCCCCATAACAGCAGCGACAATACCAAAAGCAGGAAGAGAATCCCCAACCATCGTCAAACTGGTTGCCGGGATCTCGCTTTCCTGTTCATAAGTTTCAATTTCTTCATCCATCAAAGCTTCAATTTCATGAGGATTCATATTGCCACTCACAATCAACCGCATGTAGTCAGTGATAAAATCCATCAAATGCTTATCCTTAAGCAAACGCGGATACTGGGTGAAAATATCACTTTGCTGAGGATGTTCGATATCTCGCTCTAATGCTAAGACACCATGCATACGGGATTTTGCTAGCAACCGGAAAAGCAGCGCCATCAGATCCATATACATCACTTTGTTATATTTAGATCTACGCATTACCTTTGGCAAAACCCGCAATGTTGCCTTAATCGCTTTTCCGTTGTTACCCACAATAAAAGCACCGATACCAGCACCAGTGATAATTAAAAATTCAGCGGGTTGATAAAGTGCGCCTAAATGACCACCTACAATCAGGTAACCACCGATTACCGCACCAAAAACTACGATATATCCTAAAAGTACTAACACGCGATATCCTTTAGCTAAGTTGGCGAGCGGATGGGAAGTTGAACAGTCTGAATCCAGAATGGTTGCGGTTTCAATACAGGTTACAGGAGAAAAAGTACTAATCTGTAACCTGTAGGAATAATTTTCCCATTTAAATTCATACTGCGTGCTGAGCAAGTCCATCCAGCAGTTGTGAATTAGTATCGGCAGACTGAAAGGAAAGTTTACGTTTTTTTACTGCGCGTGATGGCGGTTGGCAAAGGCTACAAACAAAGCTATTCACAGGTTGATGAGCATGAGTAATAAAAGTTCCACCACAGGTACGGCACTGCGAAGGTTGTAACATGCCACTGTCGACAAAACGTACCAGAGTCCAGGCACGAGTCAACGCCAAAACCGGGGCGTCTCCTTCAACAGGGGGACATTGTTCAAGATAGAGTCGATACGCTTTAACAACAGCTTCTACACCTTCACAATAACCACTCTTGAGTAAAAAACGGTAGGCATTATAGAACATCGATGAATGAATATTCTGTTCCCACGTCATAAACCAATCTGTTGAAAAAGGCAGCATCCCTTTAGGCGGGGGACTCCCCCTCAACTCCTTATAAAGCTTAATTAGTCGCCCTCTGCTCAATTGTGTTTCACTTTCAAGCATTTGTAATCGTGCCCCCAAAGTGATGAGTTCCATCGCCAACTGTATATCCTTAGCTTCTTGAACTATACTTTTCTCGGCCATCTCTTATGCTCTTTTTTTCACTGACGTATCGTCTTTCGAAGATAACTTCTGAAACAAATGAGTAGATAACAAAATGCCTGTATGTATTTGTTGTAAATCATCCACTCGAGATTCCCTAGTAAGCTGCTGAATAGTTTCACTGTCTTCGAACCGGAAATTACAGACTAATTGATTAGTCTCAGCGAGCTTGACCAACTGAGGTAATGTCAATTCAGACAACGTATCAGCCATAGAATCACTAATACCTAAACGGAACATCGCTGATGCTTTTTCATGGTTAATTAATCGCTGAGCTAAAAGCAAATACGATAAATTTATGTCATAAATATGTTTGAGCAATTCAACCGTACTCATTTCTCTATCCCGTCCGATTACATTAAAAAATCAGTTAAGTGTTCGAAAAACCACTCGTGACAAAATTCCTAAAATAGCTTAGGGATTAATAATCTCTTACATAACTAAAATATACAGGCTTAGTCAGAGCAGTAACCATCCTTTGTATTACTTTTGATTCATCCAACTTCAAAAATATTACGGTAGTGAGCTACAAAAGTATTATTGCGTTACCTGATATAACATTTTTCATTGGCGATTAAGAATATTCTTAATGCGGAACAACTTTACTCCTGAATCATCAACTTATACAACGGAAAGAGGGCGCAATTTTAAATACTATGTGACATAACTCACAAAAACAACGGCTTTTAATATGCATTTAATCGATGAATTGCTCATTAACTATTCAAACAATTAAATAAAATCCGAATTCTCAATTTTAATAAGTTAAATTATCTAAATAAAAATATTAGATATATTTTTTGATTTTATACGATCTATTAAACTTATAAATTTAAAATAACGATAAAAAATCCTATCCTGAGTCAAACTAACACCAAAAAAGACAGTTTTATCCCTGAGTAATAAGTGTAAACAATAATCTTATTCTGAGATCCGGCATCCCCATTTGTACGATAAAGCAGATTAATTTTATGTAAAATTTGGTTGCAAAAAAGATACTGGTATGATCACTTTTCGTTTAGATTTGTACTTTTTTTAACCCAAAGGCTTAACTAAAAATGTATACCACCACGTTCAGATAACACTAACCATACAAAAATAGCATAAAATACAGTAAGATAATGAATAAAAAAACAACTATAACAACATTTTATTGATTGCATAACAATCAATATCCAGCATAGAGATGACCAGAGAAATCGGTCTATTTCGACTCCTGACAACCCAAATAGCGACAAAAAACATTAGAAAAATTTATCAAAAATCATGCCTTATAATATAACAATACGCAAAATCCTTCGATTGATTACTTTATCTTTTTCACCTTGAATCTTCGTACTTCAAATTAACCATTAATTAAATTTACACATTATCAATATATATATTTTAAAAACATTAGGCATTTTAAACGGATTGAATGTGATTTATTACCCTTAAAACCTGCTTTAAAGTTCCATAAGAGATACAATTCCAACAATAAAATTTTCAAATCACAAAAATATATAACCTTACTAAATATCCATCATAAACTAAATTACCACCATTTATATAATACAAGAAATGGATAGTTTACAGATTAATATTTAAATAAAAAACACACACCATTTCCGGACTCACATATTCTCATAATACAAAAAAAATAAAATATTAAAAGTCATTTTTTCGTCTTTCATTATTTCATATGATATTTACGATCACCATCCCAAAAACATTATTTTCACATATAAAAACATAGCTAATGACGTCATTAGTGTATATCACAAACGTCACTTTTTCATACGATATGAATATATAAAATAATTAACTGTACAGAGAAAAAACAATTAATTGATATTTATTGCAAAAATAATTAATAGGAATAGAAATAAAAACCAATATCATTTACAACCAAAATAATGAAATTAATAATTATTGGTAACAGAAATACCCTGATATTTCATGAAAAAATGGAAAAAATAGGATTTTGATAAGAAATTTATTTACCCATATAAATAGTAATGATAATTTTCCAAGTAATTATAATTATTCATCAAACATGACAGTTAATGCAACAACCGATTACAACCTAACCTAATCACAGAAAATACTCTCAGAATAAAGGCGCTAAACCCAATAATTCATCAAACAAAAATGGAATATAGCGATCGAGAATCATTATCAATTATGTAATCAATAACACTGGAAATACTCCTGTTTTTTGGACAAAACACATCCTTGATACGAGCAATATATGAACAAGAAATATTTTAGAAAGTAACAATTCAATACACTAATCTGGCAGAAATAAAACTCGACAAACAGAATTACTAACTAAAAAAATAATAAATACAAATATATATATCTATACAACCCAAAATTCACCAAGCTAACTCCTCCAACACTATATAATACCCAATATTTTTAATACCTCATTTATAATATTCTCCTCAGGAACTGTTTAATCCATTTTATCCCGATATAAAAAAGCCAAGAAATATCATTCATCAGATCTTGTACTAGTAAACGAATATTTTGTACCAGAAAGAATGGAATAAAAGCTCTGCTAATCAACATTGAAAAAACATTACCAAAGTTCAAACTTGCCGTTATATTCAAGCACTTGATAATACTCGCTCTCTTCTCTTAACTACCCCCTCATTTACCCCCTTAAGTTCTTACCAAGACTGGTAATACCTATCGCTTTTTTTTGCACTATCTGTACCTTAGCTAACAAAAACTCCTACATCAGCTGATCTCAATACCATAACATCATTAATGTTATCATCAAGAAACCAACCGTATACCCGTTCTTTTACAACACAAGATTTTTACGATGCGCAGTTTAAATACCAATTTGATTTCATTTCTCAAGATTTCAGTAGCCATCAGCTCTGTTTGTTAGAATGCTAAAATAACTTTGAATTCTAACCCTATACCACGACAAATCCTGACACTAATAGTCGTGTTACCCTTGGTAAGAACTCTTACTACCACTCCACTCTCTCTTAATACAGAAATAACAGAGACTACTCCCATCTCTACTGGCTCAAGGAAAGTTAGTAACTCCTGTAATATCATCACTCTTTCATCACCATAAAGATGACCCGCGTTTTTACTTTATCATCGGATAAATATCGAACTGTTAAATTAATGCCCTAAAATCTTGTCTGGTGGTAACCACTGGCTACTTCCATTATTTTTCCACGGCATTCTTCATCAAGCAGAATTATTATCTATTTTACTCTTATATAAGAACAAACTAAGATCATTTCTTCTACTTACCCTTTGAAAATAATTGATATTTTCACTGAAAATTCTGAACAGTAACGAGCAACTGATGGCAAACCAAATTAAATATCAACTCATCAATTTTTCTGTACCCGCGAATGATACCTATATCAGGTTTACCACGACTAAATTCTGGCATGAGGATAGCAATGTTAACAATCCATCCAGCAACAATGACCAAGGCTAAAAATACTGCATCGAATGACTTTTACTTGGTGAAGTCATTAATCAACAATATTATCCAAAATTATTACTGGTAAAAGCAAATTTTTAATCAACCAAGCTTACTCCGTACCAAGATCGGTAAAACTACGCCTAACCTGGAAAACACACCATAGGCAACGCTTGTTTGTTTCTTATGACGAAACACCATTTGTCAATGGTGATTCTGTATCAAACTAGTGATTACTGTTTTGTACAAAAGATTTTCAGATCGGTGGTTCAGAAGCCATTTTCCAGTTTATTGAGCTAACACTCTTTTCCAGACTTATACGACAAACAATTGCTTCTATCTCTTTTTGCTCTGCCAGTGTTGCTAACACTTCAGCACACACTTCAAATTTTCCAGGTTGAACCCTATCTGCGAAACTCAGTGATTGTAACCTCACAGCTACTCCATTGAGAGCCTGTAGTACCAAAGTTCTCACCAGAATTTCGTCATCACTGTCACACACTATGTGAATTTTATAGCACTGTACCTGATCAATGGCCTGCTGCCTGGGTTGTAAATTAATACGTTGAGCGGCTTCACGTAACAATATATTTGCGCAAAGAATGATGGCGGTTGCTATCGCGGCTAGCCAATATTGCCCAAGACCACACAGCACACCAATTCCAGCCGAGCACCATAGGGTTGCTGCGGTATTTAATCCACGAATATTCATGCCTTCCCGCATAATAACGCCAGCACCAAGGAAACCAATGCCTGAAACAACTTGCGCAGCAATACGACCGGCGCTATCGGGTGAAGTTGTTATTGAACTGAGGATAAAAACTGCTGCACCAGTCGCAACTAATGCATTAGTTCTTAAACCTGCCATACGTTGGCGCCATTGGCGTTCAGCACCAATTAATGCACCAAAACACATAGCCGATAATAAATGAAAGACAAAAGGAGTTATTAACATGACATTCTCCATACAACCAAATGGATAAATAATCATGTGCATTTATTTTGCACACAGAAATGTATGCTGAATGTTTAATTCAGCCCTATTTTCTGTCCATACCAGGAGGTAACAAAGCGTAAATATATAACAGCATAATAAAAACCCAATATACTATCTTGGTTACTTGACTAAGTACCAGATAACGCTATTTTTTGAGTAAGTACAGCTCAGATATTTTGAGTAGCACTGCCCGCTTTATTTGGCAAGCAGCAAATCGGAAGGAAATGAACAGCTTGCCGTTTTATTGTCTATTTAACTGAAAACTTTGACTGTCCAATGGCTATCTCTCCAATAAAATTTGCACGAAGTATAATCAGGAGTAATTAATAAGTAAAGAAAGATATGACTCTAACCAACAAAAAGCCCACCGCTATAGAAAATAGCGACAGGCTTAAAAATCATCCAAGCAATCAGATAGCTGTTACGTTTGCTGCTGCTGGACCTTTAGCACCATTTTCAATGGTGAATTCTACATTCTGGCCTTCTGCCAAAGTTTTGAAACCGTTACCCTGAATGGCAGAGAAGTGAACGAATACGTCTTTGCTACCGTCAGCTGGGGTGATGAAACCGAAGCCTTTAGACTCGTTGAACCACTTCACTTGACCTTTCATTTTGTCAGACATTGTGACTTTCCTATATATCAAAAAAATTTTGCCACCATTGGGCATGTATTGGCCAGTTATATCAGCTATTACTTATGGAGGCACTAAGAAGGAAACGCGTCAACAAAGGCTATCTGAGGATAACACTTACACATAACTCATTAACTCAAGATGTCGTACATAAAGTAGGTCTGTTTATCAGGCCGGCTGCATTAACTCATGATAGAAAAGGAATATCAACCTTTTTATGCATTGGTGTTTTAAAAAAAATATTTATGCTCATTATTAAAGCAATAATTTAACAAACAGTGTCATTAGTTATAAATTTTTTTGATTTATTCAACCTTTATCTTAATGAAAGCACTAGAGTTAATCTCAGTCAATAACAGTTGGCAGATTAAAATAAAACAACTGATCTACGTAAGATCACCTTCCCCATGCTAACCTCAAGGACAAATAGTGATGAAAATATTTCATTTTTCCTTTGCTTAATCAGATCAATATATGAATATTATTAAACAGATACTGATTCAGGATCTTAAACGAATCAACATTGAAGAACAACGTGATGGTAAACCTCGTTTTAACAGCCAGTTTATCAGTAACCATCCTTACCTTTGCCTGGCTATGGTTGTATCCTACCTGCTTCTCGCGGCACTTATTTGGTACGCTCCATATTTTAGTTCACTTTCACTGCTAGCCTTTACTGTACTCTTTATTATTATGTCAGCGGTTTTATTATTCGAAATCAAACCAATGTATCGGTTTGATGATATCGGCGTACTTGATCTACGAGTATGTTACAACGGTGAATGGTTCGTCAGCGAAAAAATCTCAGATTGCGCAATCAAAGAGCTTTGTTCCCATCCCCATGTTCCATTAGCAATAAAAGATGAAATCAAACGTATTATACAAATGAAAGGTGAAATTCATTTTTATGATGTTTATATCATAGCATTTCCTGAACAATCACTTATAGCAACATCGTTACTCATAGATAGCCGATAATGAACAAAGGTACTCAATTTCAGTAAAATAGTACAATTATAAGGCAACACGCTCATATGACAAACAAATAACAAAATAGTACGCTTTTTTGCGTTGACAATGTTTCCATTGATCGCTAGTATTCGCCCCGTTCCCAAGAACGATTCCTCCATAGTTCAGTCGGTAGAACGGCGGACTGTTAATCCGTATGTCACTGGTTCAAGTCCAGTTGGAGGAGCCAAATTTAAGTCTAGAGATGCTAAAGAGGATCTCTAGTGTGCATGAAATAGCTAGAAAAAGTAGTTAACATGCAAAAAGCCCAATTTGAATTGGGCTTTTTTCTATGTAAACAGCCACACATTCGTGAGCACCAAGCCAGTTAGTCCAAAACTACCTTGTAAGTTTTCTCTTTAGATTTATGCAATATATTCGCTTCACCAACAAATGATATTTCGTAATGAATTTTCACCAGGCCATTACCTATATAATTAAAGAAATCAATTCCACCCGGTTGACTATCGGCATTTTTTTCAGGATTAATTACAGCCAATTTGAAAACATTATCTTCACTACTTTGTAAAGAATCTATCTTTAATACCAACTGCCCTGCATCCCGATCGTCAGCAGAATATCCTCTTATATGTACTGTACCTTTTTTCAATTGTTTGTCTTTAAGTTTAATATCGCTAACCGAAATATTGATGTCATACTCAATAATACTTTCACCAATTGGTCGGCCCCTACTTTCATCATACTCTTCAATGTAAGGTACTTCCAAATCGCGATGGACCTGAACCGTCTCAGAACCTTCATCAAGTTCTACAAGTACACGTTGAACAGCCGAAAATCTAGCAGTACCGCTTTCACTAATAGTATAATAAAGGCTATCATGCTTACCTTCAGTAAGGAGAGCATTTTTTACAGGCAAACTACGAATATCACCACTATTTTGTACACCAGGAACAACTTCAACATTGTTATTATCAAAAACAAATTTCAATTCATGTTTATCTAATATATTGGAATCAGTGAAAAGTACTTTAACTCCTGCCTTTATATCATCACCACTAATGACATTATCATAATGCGCTGGATATACAGGAGCTACCAATCCTACTGATTTCAATTTAAATCGATTCAGAACCGCTTTCGCTACCACACCACCACTCGCATCCGTGACTTCAGCCTCAAAACCAATTGTAGCGTTAACCTTCTGATCTGTTTTAATTTTTACTAATATTTCAAATGCTCTACTAACAGGATTGAATGCGTTATCGCTACTTACAACTTCATATTCGCCCTCATTCAAACCATTCACTACAATTTTACTTTTGTAAGTATCTAATGGTACAGAACCATCATCATCCTGTAGAACGACATATAATCGCAATGGAACGTTAAACCAATCTTTATGTGAAACCCAGTTAGCGACATCAGTATTAATTAAAAACTTCATGACTTTTCCTCATCTGTTTTATATAAATCACCAGAAAATTAGCCACTCTTTTCGGGGAGAATATTATTTTCTTATTTTATATTTAAAACTAATTTCACCTCCTCACCAACTATTTAATTTAAGATGTTTTCTGAAATAGTTTTTATTCATTTCATTTATATGTACATACAAATATATTATTAAATTGATAATATTTTAGTGCACTAGAAGTAAATGAAATTTCATTATCAATGGCAAACCATTTAATATTCGATCTGGCGTGGATTAAATCATGATTGCCAAATCAGAGCTTAGATAACAAATTACTTTTTCAGTTAATAAGTATAAACGATAAAATCCGATAATAAATATCAAAATACAATAAGCGATCTGTTAAAACAGATAAAATAGGAAAATTACCATTAAATATAAAAAAACCATAAATAACCCAAAAATAAAATTATCTGATATATATTTGATTATATTTTCAATGCTCATGACTAATTATTTTATAAATAGAAAATATAGATGATATTTTCACCATATAATTATCATAGACAAACATCAGTTAATTCTCATACTTCTTGAACTGAAAAATTCAATCGACTAAAAAACATCACCTTGAACACCGGTTAACCAATCAAACTCAATTTTCACTTTTCCCCTTTGACAAGCCCAAAATACCCAGATATTATTCGCCTCGTTGTCAAGGACAATTCCTCCATAGTTCAGTCGGTAGAACGGCGGACTGTTAATCCGTATGTCACTGGTTCGAGTCCAGTTGGAGGAGCCAGATTCATAAGAAGCCCGCCCAGTGCGGGCTTTTTGCATTCCTAAATTCCACCATTTTCTTACAACATAATATAATAATTCTGATCAACCTGCTTCCTATAGCATACATCTCCAGCAAATCCCCCTTATTCGGCATAAAAACAGATCAATAAGTTTAGTTTGTCGGCAAACAAACCATTTTTGTTATTTTCCGCTTTGACAAAGCAAAAACATACCGTTAGTATGCACCCCGTTGTTAAGGAGTTCCTCCATAGTTCAGTCGGTAGAACGGCGGACTGTTAATCCGTATGTCACTGGTTCAAGTCCAGTTGGAGGAGCCAAATTATGAGAATCCCGCTTAATGCGGGATTTTTGCTATTCTGACCTCTCTACTTAATTCTCCACTACTATTTACTCACAACATAAGCAAAATAATTCTATTCAACTCACGTTTTCAGAATAAAATTCCATCAATCATCAATTGATTAGCATAAAAACACAACAAAAAGTGTATTTTGACAGCAAACAAACTATTTTTATCGTTTTCTACTTTGACAAAGCCGAAACATATCACTAATATACACCTCGTTGTGAAGGAGTTCCTCCATAGTTCAGTCGGTAGAACGGCGGACTGTTAATCCGTATGTCACTGGTTCGAGTCCAGTTGGAGGAGCCAACTTCATTTCTTTTTTTACCCTCATATTTTATTTTTCCCTTTGTTATAAGAAAATCCACCTCTGATTACCCTAACCTAATTGATTTAGCTGGTAATTTTGCTAAAAATTATATTCATTAATAGCTATTCGACCATTTTAGCTTTATCATCCATTCCCGGCCTGAATATGCTGAACTCAGCATCTTTCGTTCCTATCATATATACTGGAGCCGGTTTCTCATGACCACTGAATCATACACAATAAAAATCCGCCGCCCTGATGACTGGCACATTCATTTCCGTGATGGTGAAATGCTAAAAACTGTCGTTCCCTATACCAGTCATTACTTTGGCCGGGCTATCGTCATGCCTAATCTGCTTTCGCCGATTACAGAAGTGGTCAGTGCCAAGGCTTATAGAGACAGAATATTGTCAGCCATTCCCGAAGGGAATAACTTCCAGCCTCTTATGACCTGTTATCTTACTGACACTACTGAAAGTTCTCAGATAGAAATAGGTTATAAAGAAGGCATTTTTACCGCCTGTAAGCTCTACCCTGCCAATGCTACAACCAATTCAAGTCACGGCGTCTCTGATATAAAGAATATTTATCCACTATTAGCAATGATGGAAAAATTGGGGATGCCTCTGCTCGTTCACGGTGAGGTTACTGCTTCTCATATTGATATTTTTGATCGAGAAGCCCGTTTTATTGAACAAGTTATGGAACCACTACGTAACCAGTTTCCAGCATTGAAAGTTGTGTTTGAGCACATAACGACCAAAGAAGCTGCACAATATGTACTGGAAAGCGATGACAATCTGGCAGCAACATTAACTCCACAGCATCTTATGTTCAATCGCAACCATATGCTGGTTGGCGGAATTCGTCCACACCTGTACTGTCTGCCTGTGCTGAAACGTAATGTGCACCAAGAGGCTTTACGAGCAGCCGTCGCCAGTGGCTGTGATCGCTTTTTCTTAGGCACAGATTCGGCACCGCATGCACAACATAAAAAGGAGTCCTCCTGTGGTTGTGCCGGCGTTTTTAACGCCCCATCAGCGTTACCTGCTTATGCCACAGTGTTTGAAGAGATGAATGCATTACAGCATTTTGAAGCTTTCTGTTCACTTAATGGCCCTAAATTTTACGGGCTACCTGTCAATGAAGGCTTTATCGAACTGACTCGCAAGCCTTCTACCATCATTGAACACATTGATTGCAATAATGAAAGACTTATTCCATTTTTGGCTGGCGAAGATGCCCGTTGGGATGTGAAAGTAGTCGACTGATATAACATGGGGATAGTCATTATCCCCATTAATTTACATAGTTATCAATACACCAACAAATTGACTCATAATTCCTAACAAAAAACCTTCTTACTTTCATTAAAAAGCATATACTAACTAATGACTCATTCGAGAATGAGGTAGTTTGCTCTTAGTCAATGATATTAATAAATAATGCAGTGATCTGATTAGGAGGTTTTATGGGCAGTAAAGATGAGGTTATTCAAACGCATCCTGTTGTAGGTTGGGATGTGAGTACCGTTGATACATATGATGCAATGATGCTACGCCTTCACTATTTGTCCTCCCAAGATCAAACACCAGAACATGTCATGGTAGATCGCACCTTATGGTTGACAACTGACATTGCAAAGCAATTGATATACATCCTCCAGGCAGGAATTGAAAAGATCGAATCTTCAGAATACAGCGATCTAAACCATACGAAACATTAATAATCTTAAACCCGGACACCCGTATAAATGGGTGTCCGGCTAGGAGACACATCAATTCATCTCAAAGATTTTGTCTGGAATACCATATCACTATATAATAATTTCGGATTAAGTTAACTTAACCATCACAATTGCCGAGTTGACTACTAATATATGGGGCGTTTATTGTGAGTTTGGCCAAACAGGAACAGGGATGTACAATAATGAAAATCTTAGTTGTTGAAGAGTGCTATTATACCCGTTCAGGTATCAGCGAATTTTTAAAGCAGAGCGATAATGCTGAAAATCTTGAAATCGTTGACTCGCCTTCAATCAACGAGGCTATAGATATTGTAACTCATTTTTCTCCTGATATCGTTCTGGCTAATTTGACACACTATTGCCATCATGCCAGTTACTGTTCCGATTTACAGAAATTTATTACTCTTATAGATAACACGCGTATATATATATACCTTAATAGCGCTTATCCTTATTGTGACAATCATATTGCATTGAAGGATAATGCTTTTATTCTGGCAAAGAAGAATCTTACCTATCTGCTTAATAAAATTAGCAAAACTACATTGCAGGAAATTCAGAGACATAAAGCGACAGTCGACCAATGTTGCTCTATCTTCAGTCCTCAAGAGCATAAAGTTATCGATTACTGGATGAAAGAAACGCCTAATTACAAGATATCACAAAAGTTAAAGATCAGTAGTAGCACAGTCTATTCCCATAAAAGACACATTACTGAAAAGATGAATGTGCGTAATAGAATTGAACTCTGCTTTATTTACAATGTATTTAAATATCTCTATTAAAGTCTCCTTTAACTAAATCGAATAAGCTGGCACATTGCTCTCTGTGCCAGCGATTAATCACATTATTCAACAGACTGTATTGAAGTACTGCTCAATCCATCCTGTAGGCGATGCCGGGATTTATTAAATATTTTAGCTCCATTTTCACGACCGGCACGGCGAGAACGCTGTTCGGTTTCCGGTAACCTTATTTCTTCTCTGCACGCTTCGCTACAACAGCCTTCAAATTTGGTCGCACACTCTCGGCACTGAATAAATAACAAGTGGCACCCTTCATTCTTACAATTAGTATGACTATCGCAAGACGCACCACATTGATGGCAATGAGCAATCACCTCATCTGAAATACGCTCTCCCATCCGCTCATCAAAGACAAAGTTTTTACCAATAAAACGTACCGGTAATCCCTGTTCCCTTGCTTTACGGGCATATTCGATAATACCGCCCTCTACGTGATAGACGTTTTTAAAGCCATTGTGCAACATATAAGCACTGGCTTTTTCACAACGAATACCACCGGTGCAGTACATTACAATATTTTTATCCTTATTATCCTGCAACATTTCCACCGCCATTGGCAGTTGTTCACGGAACGTATCAGAAGGAATTTCAATTGCATTTTCAAAATGCCCGACTTCATATTCATAGTGATTGCGCATATCGACAAATAGCGTATCAGGATTATCCAGCATCTGGTTGACCTGCTCTGCTTTAAGGTACTCGCCGGTTCTTGATGGATCAAAAGTTTCATCTTCAATCCCATCAGCCACTACGCGGTCACGTACTTTCATACGCAGAACCCAGAAAGATTTCCCATCATCATCCAGAGCAATATTCAGCCTCAAATTATTCAATGCAGGATCAACGCTATACAATAACGCCTTGAATGCTTCCAAATTATGAGTTGGCAGACTTATCTGAGCATTGATCCCTTCTTTCGCAATATAAACCCGGCCAAATACTGAGAGGTCGGTAAATTGTTGATACAAGCTGTTACGAAAAGCCAGAGGATCTAAGATATTAAAATATTTGTAAAAAGAGATGGTAGTACGAGGCTGGGTCTCCGCCAACATACGTTCTTTCAGCTCTTTATTAGAAATGCGGTTGTGTAACACTGGCATGGTGTACTTTCCTGAATTTCAAGTCATAAAATAGGGATGTATAAATGATAGCCTCCGCTATCAAGCGTAATATGATAACGAAAATGATTTTCAACGAGTAGTCATTTGTAACGCAGCGATAGGAAATCAGTAGTAAAACGGGAGGCCTCCCTCCCATTAGTTGAGCATGCAGCTTTTTACACACAAGCAACTAGGATAGATAAGTCAAACAGCCGACAACCCGCAGGTTTAACTGGCAGTAACTTAATCCTTATCAGGGCTGGAACCAATCATCAGCGCTTTCCCATGTCTCCTGTAGAATCTCTTCAACGGCTTTCCTGTCATCAAGATTGCCGCCACGAACAGAGAGCCCATCATGGCTTGCCAGCTTTACATTGGTTTTAATATCAGGCCATCGACATCTAAGACGGTTATCCAGTTCTTCAGCAAGCGCAGGGACAGCACCTTTTGGCAGTTTTTTAGATTTATCGATGGTGACTTCTACATGCATAATTTTCCCCTCCACAAACAATACTGTTTATATAAACAGTAATATTATCTACATGAATTGTAAATAGCTCTGTAAAACTATTTTAATTTTTATTTATCAGTAAATTATGAACTATCATTCTTTCACCAATGGCAAAACGGGATAATAAATAAGCACACCACCATCGACTAAAATTGAGATCATAAACATTTCACGCTTGAAAACTTCGATATCCCGTTAAAAAATGTCACAATAGAGGAACTATTTTTTCCATCTTATTGGAACTATAAAAACCCGAGAATCCATGATACAAGCACCTTCTTTTCAACGTTCACTACTTCATCCCCGTTATTGGCCTACCTGGTTTGGTATCTGTCTGCTTTACTTACTGGTTCTGCTCCCCTATCCCGTTATTTACTGGATAGGCACTCGTCTGGGCAGGTTTTCTATGCGCTTTCTGAAAAAACGAGCCAAAGTTGCCGAAAGAAATCTTGAGCTATGTTTTCCTGATATGTCACAGGAGAAACGCGACGCACTATTAATAAAAAACTTCGAATCCGTCGGAATGGGAATATTTGAAACAGGTATGGCCTGGTTTTGGCCTGACTGGCGGATAGAACGCTGGTTTAAAGTGACTGGGCAAGAAAATATTCAGAAAATTCAAACTACCGGGCAAGGAATTATTGTTATTGGTATCCACTTCCTGACGTTAGAACTCGGTGCCCGTATTCTCGGTTTGCTCAATCCAGGCATTGGCGTCTACCGCCCGAACGATAATCCGGTTATGGATTGGTTACAAACATGGGGACGACTGCGCTCCAACAAATACATGTTGGATAGAAAAGATGTCAAGGGCATGATCCGCTGCCTAAAAAACGGCGAAATTGTCTGGTACGCCCCCGATCATGATTACGGCCCGCGAAAAAGTGTATTTGCACCGTTATTTGCTGTTGAACATGCTGCAACAACCACCGGCACTTCAATACTTGTACGTCTCGCTGATCCGGCAATGATCCCATTTACCCCCCGTCGTCTGCCTGACGGAAAAGGTTATGAATTGATTATTCAACCAGCAGTAGCAGGATTTCCAAAAGACGATGAAGTGAAAGCGGCTGCTTTCATGAACAAAGTCGTAGAACAGGAAATTTTACAAGCACCAGATCAATACATGTGGTTACATCGTCGTTTTAAAACCCGACCCAAGGGTATGCCTTCTCTGTACGGGCAAGCTGATAAAGTCCATTAAATTTATTAACGGCTGTTTCTTTATCCAGGAAACAGCCATAATCACTTTCGCATGCAACCCAATAAACCTAATAGTTGATTATTCCATTTCAATGCTGAGGTTATACTTTTTAATTTAATTTAATTTCTTTTCAATTTTTATATAAGAAACCAAGACTCATCTAAAATTTCATAATAAATACCAAGTTGACAATCAAATCACGTTACCTTTCTTAACCTTCACTATTACCAGCCTTTGAAAAGATGTCTTATATACCTGTCATCTTTCAAGTTGCCTCTTTGTTGGCTGCACTCACCCCGGTAACATAGTTATCTATGCTCCCGGGGATTCGCTCCCTTGCCGCCGCGAAGCATCTTGAAATCAATAGGATATATATTACCGTTATTACTTAATTTATTATTTTAAAATATTATTTCCATAAAAAGAGATCAAATATAAATGGAAATAAGTCAATAGGTATTATCTTCATTTTAACCTATCAATTATGAGAAATGAGATTTATGTCGGATTTTGCTCTGAAAAATGGAATATAAGTAAGAGATACCCTACTTGTTAATAAAATTGACCGAAAAATATGTTAAAAATATATTAACAAGACATGACATCATTTAATAAAAACGTGGCTTTTTTGTTTGCTCTAAACCTAAATTTGAAAGAGCTTTTTAAAAGCTTTATTTGTCACACACACTGCACTCCTAAAGTGTCGTCTTATAGGAAAACTTAGATGCAATCTTCCATTAACAATACAAAAACCAGAACTTTCTTTGGGCATCCTTACCCATTAAGTTCTTTGTTCTTCACAGAAATGTGGGAACGTTTCTCTTACTACGGCATTCGTCCACTGCTGATCTTGTTCATGGCGGCAACCATCTATGATGGTGGTATGGGTATTCCCCGTGAACAGGCCGCGGCTATTGTCGGTATCTTTGCAGGTAGTGTTTATCTGACCGCACTACCCGGTGGTTGGCTGGCGGATAATTGGTTAGGCCAACGTCAAGCAGTCTGGTATGGCTCAATCATTATTGCACTAGGGCACCTGTCTATCGCTCTCTCCGGCTTTTTAAGTCATTATTTGTTCTTTATTGGCTTATTACTGATCGTATTAGGTACAGGACTGTTTAAAACCTGTGTCACCGTCATGGTCGGCACGCTGTATAAAAAAGATGATCCACGTCGTGATGGTGGTTTTTCCCTATTTTATATGGGAATTAATATCGGTTCCTTCATCGCTCCTCTGGCTACAGGCTTGCTGGTTCGTGACTATGGCTGGCACTGGGGTTTTGGTATCGGAGGGTTGGGGATGCTGGTTGCCCTATTGATATTCCGTTTCTACACGATCCCTTTGATGCGCCAATATGATAAAGAAGGTGGTTTGGATTCAAGCTGGGACCACCCTACAGTGAAGCGTGAAAACGTCGGCAAATGGGTCTTTACCACTGTTATCGCTATCATTGCTATTATTGCTCTGCTAATCCTTGGTGTAATTCCATTCAATCCGGTAGCCGTAGCTAGCGCAATGGTCTATGTGATCTCATCCTGTGTAACACTTTACTTCGCCTATTTGTTCCTGTTTGCTGGTTTAAGCAGTAGTGACCGTTCGCGCCTGCTGGTCTGTTTTATCCTGCTGGTATCTGCTGCATTCTTTTGGTCTGCATTCGAGCAAACGCCAACGTCATTTAACCTGTTCGCCAATGATTATACTAACCGTATAGTGATGGGGTTTGAGATCCCGACAGTATGGTTCCAATCAATTAATGCACTGTTTATTATCCTGCTGGCCCCCGTATTCAGCTGGTTCTGGCCCAAACTGGCCAAAAACAACATCAACCCGAGCAGTATCAGTAAATTCATTATTGGTCTTCTGTTCGCTGCCGGTGGTTTTGGCGTGATGATTCTGGCTGCGCAAAATGTGCTGGCAACAGGTGAAACCGTTTCTCCTTTCTGGCTGATATCAAGTTCTCTGTTTCTGACACTCGGTGAGCTGTGCCTTAGCCCAATTGGACTCGCGACGGTGACGCTACTGGCCCCGTCGCGAATGCGTGGTCAAATCATGGGCTTGTGGTTTTGTGCAAATGCTTTGGGTAATTTAGCTGCCGGCTTGATTGGTGGACACGTGCGCGCTGACCAACTGGACAATCTACCTGATCTGTTCTCCCGTGTATCTTTGGCTCTGGTTATTTGTGCAGTGGTATTGATGGCGTTAATTGTCCCTATTCGCCGCCTGCTTAATAGTGCTGATAAATCAGAAGCGAAAATTCAATAATACTTATCACTCACGTAAAGCCATCTCATCATAAGATGGCTTTACGTACTTCAACGCATTCGTGCTCTTGAAAACAAACACATTAGTGCATTGCCGTTGCAACTGATGGCTCAACTATCTGTTTTACATTCAGTAGTTCCGCTTGATATGCATGATTACGCACATCCCATAGTTCAACAGCGTGTTGAATATTAAGCCAAAACTCCGCTGTGTTCCCCAAAGCCGCCGCCAATTTGATCGCCATAGGAACGGTCAACGAACCTTTATCATGCACAATCCTGCTTAATGTATTGCGGTGAACACCCATAGCTTCCGCAAGCACATTAATTTCAATATTCAAAGGCGCCAGAAACTCACTCACCAATATTTCACCCACTGTTGCCGGGCGACGTTTTGTATTCCTCATCATTTATTTCCCTCAGTTTAATAGTTATGAGGATCCAGATATGTATCAACCGCAATACCATCAATCCATTGAAAAATAAGCCTATATTGCTTATTCACTCTTATTGAGCACCATCCCCTCAAATAGCCATTCAAGTATTCAAAATGGTTCCCCGGAGGGATTCTTAAATCAGCCTCTTTAACCGAAGCATCCAAAATTTGTAGTTTTCTGTATAACGCACGCTGTAAAGATGCAGGTATGCATTTGTGCGGTAAATCTTGTTCATAAAATCTTTCTAGCCATCTATCCCTGAATTCAACAGCCATAACATCCTCGTTGTTTGTATATTACGCACAATCATGTTGTGCATCAAGTCATAAAATGCTGAAAATATCATTTGGCTTTACGCAATCTGGCTGGAGTACAACCATAATGTTGATTAAATGCAAAGGTAAAAGCTGACTGGGAGGCATAACCAGACAGAAAAGCGATGTCAGCCAAAGATCTATCACTGTAAACCAACAGATTATAGGCAAATTCCATCCGGCACGTTTTCAAATAAGCCATTGGACTCATTCCTGTTGCAATAAAAAGCTTACGACGCAAGGTACTGGCAGATACTGAGCAAATATCAGCCATATCCATTACCGTCACTTTCTCATGCAGACGCCTAACAAGCCCCTGATGCAGTTTGGCGATCAACGTTGAAGACGAACCTACTTGTGGTAGCTGAGCGAGTAATAAACGGGCAGCATCTGCGTGATTAGCGGGTGGCTGTGGGTAATCATGCAACCACTTAATAAGAGCAAGAGCAGAATCAGGTAATGGTTGCCAGAAAGAATCACTGTGTAATTGATTAAACAGTGCCGAAGGCAGCTCCAGCACCAATTGTTGATTTTCACCACCAGCGAAAAAGCTGTGTTTCGCATCCGGCGGGATCATAACAACACTTCCAAAACCAACGGTACTTTGTTGCCCTTCTACGTTTAATTCAAGTTGTCCATTATAGCCAAAAACGAACTGCCATAATCCTTGGTGGCTATGGCTAATAGTTTCAGCAGAATACCGGCGTAAATGTAATGAAGGTAATTGAACAGCCATATTTATTGTCGCTGATTAAAATACACTCCATTTATTCGACAACAAAATAGCGTGGTTTACAATAATTTATGACCATTCGGGACAGGAAGAGTAAATTCTGCGATCACCACCGCACCCTTTTCATCCATACAGCCGGTTAACAACACCTCTGATTTAACACCAGCAATCCGTTTTGGTGGAAAATTGCATACACAAAGGACCTGACGACCAATTAATTGTTCAGGTGTGTAATGCACAGTTATCTGGGCGCTTGAGCTTTTAACGCCCAACTCGCCAAGATCAATTTGTAATTTATAGGCAGGTTTGCTGGCTTTAGGATTCAATTCTACTGAAATAACTGTGCCAACCCGCATATCAACTTTTTCAAAGTCAGCCCACTCGATTTGTTCCATATATTCTTCTCCTTTAGTGCGAAGTGATTATATTCACATGCTATTGGAGAAAATTCTTTCGAAAGAGCGCCAATAATTGTCGACAAACTGCCTATTTTTCCCGACAGGTCATTCACTTCACTATCGAGTTGCTTTAAGTCACGGTTATTCCCGATCAAAAAAGTTATCTCTGGTCATACCGTTATTCTCTTTAATACGCGCCGCACGTTCAATATCCTGACGGATTTTCTCATTGACACGATCATTAAACTCTCGACTCTTCCGATTAGATTCATCTTCTCGTAACTGCCTTGCCAGTTCCCGTTTCTCCGCCGCTTGATTATCTGCAATGAGTTCATTCACATCCCAATACTCGGATTTAAGATTTTCCCGTTTTTTTAAATACTCCTCAGATGGCTTATTATCAACTGGAATATCGCTTTTATAATCAAAATTTGAGGCAAATACCTGGAAAGAAATTGCAGATAAAACAGCAAAAACGTAACACGATCCTTTAATCATCCTATTGTCCCTCTTCAAAACCATAACTTCGCACAACCATTAAATAATTATTGCCAATAGGAATCAATAGCATTTAGACACAACAAGAGGATTATCCACATCAGGTTTATATTTTATTGAAATTGAGCTTCTAGCAGCACGTTAAAATTAACCCGCCAAAATATGCGGGCTATGAGTCATTAATAAAATTAATCCAGAAATACAAGATAATTAAATCGGGTTTCCTTGCCGATAAGCCAGAGCAACTGCCAAAGATTGCACTAAACACAACGTAGCAGACTGAGAACGGAATGCATCCACCTGTGCTTCTTTAACCACAAAACAAACATCACTAAAACTAGCAAGCGGGCTAATCTGGCTATCGGTAATCACAATCTGTTTTGCCCCGGCTTTCGCCGCCCGTTCACTGACCATCAGGGTTTCTTCTGCATAAGGGGTAAAACTGATTGAAACGACAACATCTTTTTCCCCAATTAAATTAATCTGCTCCCTAAACATTCCTCCCAAACCATCCACGAGTAAAGGGCGACATTCCAAGTGGTTCAATGCATAAGAAAGATAAGCCGCCACACTAAAAGAACGGCGCAGTCCAATAATGTAAATATTCTTAGCTTGAGCCAATAAGTCTACGGCGTTCCTTAAATCTTCAGGGGCCGTCCTGGCAGCTAGCTGTTGCATAGCCTGCACATTTGAACGAGCAAATTCCTGCAAAATATGTTGAGGGTCTTCCGGCGGCTCCTGTTCGCCATCCAATTCCCGAAATAACCTGGCCCGGTCTGCATAACTGGCGGTTTCTTCCACCATATGCATGCGGAATAGCTGTTTCATTTCATTAAAACCACTGAAATCAAACGCATTAGCGAAACGAATTAATGTTGATGGAGGTACATCAGCTTCTTTGGCAATCACAGCAACAGTATCAAAAGCGACACTATTGGTATTATCCAGTACATATCGAGCTACTTGTTGCAGGCGTTTACTCAATTCACTATAGCGTGAACGGACTTGTTCTTGAAACTCATTCAGATTCGATGCGACAGACATAAATCCCCCATAAAATTTATCGCCAGCAATTGTAATCGTTTTGCAGTATAAGCTGAATCATATTTCATTTTTATAGTTAAAAATGAAACACATAATCCATTCATTGTAATGATTTATTATTATCACTATATTGATTAACAACTAATTAGTCACCTAATTATCGGTAATTCATAAAAACTTTACTCTGATCACACTAATTGCCTTTTATTCCAAATCATATTGAAAATAAAATAAATATTTCATATACCTATTATCAAAGTTTCTGATTCAGTACTAACATCAAATCCGCAAAAGAGGCTCAGAATGGAACAAGTACAGAATTACGTTAATGGGCAACTCATTCCTAGTCATAGCACCCGCTTTTCTCCAGTTTTTAATCCAGCGACGGGAAAACAGATACGCCAGGTAACATTAAGCACAGCCCATGAAGTTGAACAAGCAATTGAAGCCGCTCATCAGGCTTACAGTGAATGGTCTAAGGTTTCACCTCTCAAACGTGCTCGTGTCATGTTCCAGTTCAAGACATTACTGGAAACCAATATAGACAAACTGGCGCGATTGATTTCAGAAGAACATGGAAAAATCTATTCAGATGCCATCGGTGAATTAACTCGCGGTCTGGAAGTGGTTGAGTTTGCCTGTGGCATTCCTCATCTACAAAAAGGTGAACATTCAGCTAATACCGGAACAGGTATAGACAGCCATTCATTAATGCAGCCTTTAGGCGTTTGTGCCGGCATTACCCCTTTCAACTTCCCGGCAATGGTTCCTATGTGGATGTTTCCTATCGCATTAGCGACAGGGAATACTTTCGTATTGAAGCCTTCAGAAAAAGATCCTTCTCTCGCGATTGAATTAGCAATATTACTTAAACAATCCGGTTTACCCGATGGCGTATTTAATGTTGTCAACGGCGATAAAGAAGCCGTTGATGTACTACTAACAGATCCACGTGTACAAGCTGTCAGCTTTGTTGGCTCGACTCCTGTCGCTGAATATATCTACACTACCGCCTCAGCTCACGGGAAACGCTGTCAGGCTCTGGGTGGTGCAAAAAATCACTGTATTCTGATGCCAGATGCCGACCTTGATATAGCCAGCAATGCTATTACAGGCGCGGCTTTTGGCGCAGCCGGCGAACGTTGCATGGCATTGTCTGTTGTATTGGCGGTTGGGGATGAAACGGCAGATGCATTAATTGAAAAATTACGTCAACAGATCAGCAAAATATCTGTTGGTCCCGGTATTGTCGCAACGAAAGAAAACGATATGGGACCCGTTATCTCTGCCCAACACCAAGCTAAAATCTGTGATTACATCGATAGTGGCGAAAAACAGGGGGCTAGTCTGTTAATTGATGGCCGTCAACTCAAGGTTTCTGGTTATGAAAATGGCTATTTTATTGGCCCGACGCTATTTGATAACGTCACGCCAGAGATGAAAATCTATCAAGAAGAGATCTTCGGCCCCGTTCTATCAATTGTCCGTGTACCCGATTATGCCACCGCATTAACATTAATTAACGTCCATCAATATGGTAATGGTACCGCGATATTCACCCGCGACGGAGAAACTGCTCGCCAGTTTAGCGAAGATGTACAAGCAGGTATGGTAGGCGTCAATATTCCCATTCCGGTGCCAATGGCTTTCCACAGCTTCGGTGGCTGGAAACGCTCGATTTTTGGTCCACTTAACGTTCACGGTAATGATGGCGTTCGCTTCTACACTCGCATGAAAACCGTCACCAGCCGTTGGCCGGCAAGTATCAGATTAGAACATCATTCCAGTAGTTTTGTGATGCCAATAATGGAATAAAATGGAGTTCTGTAATATGAGCAAATCAACAATGACAACAGCTCAAGCATTGGTGAAATTCCTGAACCAGCAATATGTGGAAGCAGACGGAGAACAATATCCATTCATCAGAGGAATCTTTACCATTTTTGGTCACGGTAATGTGGTTGGATTAGGGCAAGCGCTGGAGCAAGATCCCGGTCACTTAACCGTTTACCAGGGATGCAATGAACAAGGTATGGCCCATATCGCCACAGGTTTTGCTAAACAGAAAAAACGCAAACAGATTTTTGCCGTAACATCATCTGTTGGCCCTGGCTCCGCCAATATGGTAACCGCTGCGGCAACTGCCACAGCTAATCGCATTCCTCTGCTGTTATTACCCGGAGATCTCTTCGCCTGCCGTCAGCCTGATCCAGTCTTACAACAGGTTGAACAGTTCCATGACTATACTATCAGCACCAATGACTGTTTCCGCCCTGTTTCTCGTTACTGGGATCGTATCTCCAGACCAGAACAACTAATGAGCGCTATGATTAATGCGATGCGAGTTCTAACCGATCCTGCGGATACCGGTACCGTCACAATCTGTTTGCCACAAGATGTTCAAGGCGAGATTTGGGATTTTCCTGACTATTTCTTTCAAAAACGAATTCACCGCATTGAACGCCGCCCTGCTTCTATCGCCATGATTAACGATGCCGTGGGACTCATAAGCCGCAAGAAAAAACCCTTGCTCATCTGCGGTGGCGGGGTGCGCTATTCAGAAGCACATAACGCTTTTCGTCAATTCGCAGAACACTTCAATATTCCTTTTGCTGAAACACAGGCAGGTAAAAGCGCCGTAATTGCCGACCATCCCCTTAATTGTGGCGGTTTAGGCACAACCGGCTGTCTTGCTGCCAACCTGATAGCCAAAGAAGCCGATTTGATTATTGGCGTTGGCACCCGGTTTAGTGATTTCACCACGGCATCCAAATCGCTATTTCAACATCCAGAAGTTGAATTTCTCACTATCAACGTAGCGGAATTCGACGCCTGTAAACTGGATGCAACCCCTGTTGTATCAGACGCCAAAGCAGGGTTAAACGCTATTGCAGAACAACTTATTCAATTGCATTATCGCAGTGGTTATCAAGATGAGATTCATCAAGCGCGGGAACGATGGAGAAAAGAGTTAAATCGTCTGTTCGACATTGAGTATCAGGCAGATTTCACACCAGAAATTCCCGGCCATCTTGATGATAAATTGGCAGAGTACAGCCAGACATTACAAACCCGCCTGCCACAAACCAGGGTATTGGGATTATTAGACAAATATCTTGAGCCAGAAGCGATTATTGTTGGCGCATCAGGCTCCCTTCCTGGCGATTTACAGCGATTATGGCAACCCAAACAACCGGATACCTATCATCTTGAATATGGTTATTCCTGTATGGGCTATGAGATAGCCGCTGCTATTGGCGCTAAACTAGCCTGTCCCAACCAACCGGTTTATGCCATAGTCGGTGATGGCGCTTATATGATGCTTCATTCAGAGCTGCAAACCGCAGTACAGGAAAATATCAAAATCATCGTGTTGCTGTTTGATAACGCGGGATTCAGCTGTATCAATAATCTACAAATGAGCCAAGGGATGGGCAGTTTCGGAACAGAAAATCGTTACCGGAACCCAGAAAGCGGCAACATGGATGGCAAACTGATTAAAGTCGACTTCGCCAAAAATGCAGAAAGCTACGGCTGCAAAAGTTACCGAGTCCACGATGAGCGACAACTGCTTGACGCATTACAGAAAGCCCAAAAACAGACCGTACCGGTACTCATAGATATCAAAGTGCTGCCTAAAACGATGACGCATGATTATGAATCATGGTGGCGAATAGGCACTGCGCAAGTAGCGAAAAATCCAGCTATAGAATCTGCCGCAAAGAAAATAAAGGAGATGGTTGCAACCAAAGTACGCCAATATTAAAAAGTGATGGCCTGTAAGACAGCAGGCCATTTTCCCTTTTCTAATCATTTTAATGCTAGTTTTGAAATTCTTATTCTAAAAACGAATGACTTTTTCTCTTCCCTCAATCTCTATGACCAAACGTAGCAACCACCTAGTCTAATGCATATTATAATTTGTTTTTAAAAGATAAATACCCAAAATCATCCAGCATAAATCTTACTTTACGTGATCTAATTAACACAAATTTAATATTGTTATTAACAAAATGCTACGCCGCACTCAAAAATATAATTTCCAAATATTTAAAAATTGAAATAAATGTTTTATTTGATATATTTTAAAGTATCTCATAAGCAGATACCTAGGTATCAAGGAGCATCCATGTTCAACATTGCATTATTTGGCGCCGGACGAATTGGACAAGTACACGCGGTAAATATCTCTCATCATAAAGAAACTTCTCTTTACTCCGTTGTCGATCCACATCAGAAAAGTGCTGAACTTTTAGTACAGAAATATCAAACAAAAAGACAAACTATTGAACAGGCAATGTCCGACCCTAAAATAGATGGCGTTCTTATCGCCTCAGCAACAGATACACATGCAGACCTGATCGAACTCGCAGCAAAACATCATAAAAAAATCTTCTGTGAAAAACCGGTTCATCTTGATATTGAACGTGTTCGTCATTGCCTTGAAACCGTTAAACAGTATCAGGTTCCCTTATTTGTTGGCTTTAACCGTCGTTACGATCCGCAATTCCGCCGAGTAAAAACACTATTTGACGCCGGCGCAATAGGAAAAGCCGAATCTCTGCTGATTATTTCCCGTGATCCCTCTCCTCCTTCTGCTGAATATGTCAAAGTTTCTGGTGGTATGTTCCGGGATATGACAATACATGACTTCGATATGGCACGTTTTATTATCGGTGAGGAACCCTGTTCGATCTACGCTCAAGGCAGCAATCTAGTTGATCCAGCTATTGGGCAAGCAGGTGATATCGATACCGCCTTTATCGTTATGAAATTCCCATCAGGGGCAATGGCAACCATTACCAATAGCCGCCGTTCCGGGTATGGCTATGACCAACGGATTGAATTACATGGTGAAAAAGGGCTGCTTAGCGCAGGTAATATTAAAGAAAACAGCGTTGAACTCTGGGAAAACAGTGGTTGTTTAACAGCCAAGCCAGAGCATTTCTTCTTGCAACGTTACCGGGAAGCCTACATTGCTGAATGGGACCATTTTGTCGATGTCATGGCTGGTCGCGCCACGCCAGAATGTAGTGGCGCCGATGGCGAACAAGCACTTTATCTGTCTGATAAAGCATTCGAATCTCTGCAATTAGGGAAAGAAATCAAATTATAAAACAGCCCTACATCTCTAACTAAAACTAACTGACTTACATTTATTTTCATCATAAAAACGGGAAAGGCCGCTTTCCCGTCAGCATATTGCTGCCTGAAAACAGTCAATCAGGCTTGGAGGATAGTATGTTAGCTTTTCTCTCATTTATTGGTTTTACCCTATTAGTGGCTGGCTTCGCTTATTACAAAACCCATAATGCTCGTCTGACAGAATCTACTGAAGGCTATTTTCTTGGCGGACGATCTCTCACTGGTGTTTATATTGGTAGCTCTATGTTATTGATGAACCTGTCCACAGAGCATTTAATCGGTTTGAATGGATTAGCATTCCGAGCCGGATTTATCGTTATGGCTTGGGAAGTGATAGCCGCTGTAACAATCGTTCTATTTGCTATTTATTTTCTGCCTAAATATCTGAAACTCGGTATTTCAACCATCCCGGAATACCTTGAACGCCGATTTGATAAAAATACGCTGCTTATTACCTCCATTCTTTTCTTGGCTATGTATATCATTTCACTACTCCCTATTGTGCTGTATACCGGTGCAATTGCATTGGAAAGTCTATTCCAGGTTTCCAATGTATTCAGTATTGATAAAACTACGGCATTATGGATTATGGTTTGGGGCGTTGGTGGATTAGGTGCTGTCTATGCTATTTTTGGTGGTATTAAAGCCATTGCTGCCGCAGATACTATTAACGGCATTGGCTTAATCGTTGGCGGGTTAATGGTGACTATTTTTGCCCTACTCTATGTCGGCAATGGCAATGCCTGGCAAGGATTAATTGAAGTTTATCAATCTAATCCTGATAAATTTAACTCCATCGGCAGTGAAGATTCTCTAGTTCCTTTCTCCACGCTATTTACCGGCCTAATTGTTTCCAATATGTTTTTTTGGTGTACCAACCAATCCATTGTTCAAAAAGCCCTTGGTGCAAAAAATCTAGCGGAAGGACAAAAAGGCGTCATGTTGTGTGCTTTACTTAAACTCATTATGCCGTCTATTATTATTCTACCCGGCATTATTGCTTTCCATATTTTCAAAGGACAAATAGATAATCCAGATAACGCCTATCCAGAATTAGTCCATTTAATTCTGCCGGAAGTATTGGTTGGTTTCTTTGCCGCAGTAGTCGTTGGCGCCGTATTTTCCACATTTAGCGGAGGACTTAATTCATCTGTGACGCTGTTCATCGTCAACATTTACAAACAGCGAATCAACCAAAATGCCACCGAAACTCAAACAGTCGCCATGAGTAAATATCTGGGGATCGGGTTAGCGTTAATCACTATGATCGTCGCACCGTTAGTCGCTAATGCACCGGATGGTCTGTTCTATCTCATTCAACAATTACAGGGGATTTTTAATGCACCAATTCTCAGTGTGGTATTAGTCGGCCTGATGACTAAACGAGTACCGCCTATTGCCGCTAAACTTGGCCTATTATTCGGTATGTCTGCCTATATTATCTGTAATTTCATTTTAAAAATTAATCTGCACTTTTTTCACCTGGTTGGCATTTTATTTGTTCTTAATGTTATTTTCATGTTGGCTATTGGCTACTTTTTTCCAGCCAAACCATTTGAAGATGTTTATACCGAACAGGTAAATATTACGCCGTGGTCTATGGTGAAACCGGTTGCATGGTTAATTACACTGTGCTCAATTTCTATGTATGTATTTCTCGCACATAATGTTCCCAAGGCAATCATGATTATTTATTATTCGTTCGCTGCATTAATACTATCTTATGCGCTATACCAGATAGGTAAAACACTATTTAGGAAACTTGTAATAAATAGTACGCCGCAAAAATCGAATAAAGATAATTAGCTAACTTTATGACTCCAACATTATTATCAGCATAACCCACTACCAGGATTTCCCTGCATCCCATATTTGAAAGAGGAAATCCTGGGGGGATAGCGGTTCCTTTTGCTAAAAAATACATTCATATATACCAACCCATACATGAAACAAAAATTCTAATATTCTATTTTTCCTGTTCTTACTTCTGAATAGTACCTAATTCACTAGAAAATTAACCCTATATAACGCGATGTTAGCTAAAAAACCCTTATCAGATCACAACTTGAAATTAATATTTTCATTTACATTGAAAATGAAACAAATGTTTCTTATAACAGGTATACGACAACAACCGAGGTTAACTAGCAAACACTAAAGCAACAACAAACGACTTATCCGCTTTTATTCGGAGAAACAGCTATATGGAAGAGATTCGTATCGGCCTAATCGGTACTGGTTACATCGGACGGACGCATGCCATTGCTTATGCACAAGCGCCTACTGTTTTCCCTCTAGCAGGCAAACTAGTTTGTGAAATGGTAGCGGAAGTTTCTGCTGAACTCGCAGCAAAACGGTCTGAACAATTAGGTTTCCGGCGCTTTACTGATAATTGGCGCAAATTAGTATCAGATCCCGATATTCATGTTGTTGATATCTGCTCACCAAATTTCCTTCATAAAGAGATGGCTCTCGAAGCGATCAAACATGGCAAGCATGTTTATTGTGAAAAACCACTGGCACTAAACTCAACTGATGCAAAATTAATGGTCGAAGCCGCCAAAAAAGCCGGAGTGAAAACATTAGTTGGTTTTAACTATATGAAAAACCCTACCGCACAACTGGCTAAAGAGATCATTTCAAATGGTGAAATAGGTGAGGTCATTCACTTCTACGGCACGCATAACGAAGATTATATGGCCGATCCATTCACCCCTATCCATTGGCACTGTTTCAAAGATAAAGCTGGATTAGGCGCATTAGGCGATCTTGCTGCTCATATCATCAATATGGCGCAGTACCTGATTGGTGATATCCAAACTGTTTGCGCAGACATGACCACTGTCATCAAACAACGCCCGGAAAAAACCGGCTCTAGCATTATGGTTGCCGTAGAAAACGAAGATCAAGCACATGCTATGGTACGTTTCAGCGGCGGAGCAATGGGTATTATTGAAACCTCCCGTATTGCTTGCGGTCGCAAAATGGGTTTGAGCTACACCATTACAGGAACAAAAGGCGCTTTGAGCTTCACACAAGAAAGAATGGCCGAACTAAAACTTTACCGTCACGATGAACCGGCAAACCGCCAAGGCTTTAAAACTATTCTTATTGGACCGGAACATCCTGACTATGCACCATTCTGTCACGGAGCAGGTCACGGCATCGGCTTCAATGATCAAAAAGCAGTGGAAATCAGAGACTTGATCAATGGCATCGCCAGCAATAAAGAGATATGGCCGGATTTCACCGAAGGATGGAAAGTCTCACGTATTCTGGATGCCATTGCTCGTTCTTACCAAGAACAACGTTGGGTGAATGTCACTGAAATTAATTAATCCCTCTTATCAACGCTCCACTGTCGGAGCTCATCATAGCGACACTTGATGTTTGTACTTATAAGGAATTGTTCAATGGAGCAGCAAAAAAAATTTGATGTCATCTGCATGGGACGAATCGCCGTTGACCTTTACGGCCAACAAATCGGAGCACGTCTGGAAGACATGGGAAGTTTTGCAAAATATCTTGGCGGTTCTTCCGGTAATGTTGCCTATGGCGCCGCTCGCCAGGGGCTTAAATCCTCCATGCTCGCCAGAGTCGGTGATGAGCATATGGGACGTTTCCTTAGGGAAGAGTTACAAAGTGTTGGCTGTGATACCAGCCATCTAACTATTGATAAAGAACGCCTTACGGCACTAGTGCTGCTAGGAATCAAAGATAAAACAACGTTTCCTCTGATCTTCTATCGTGATAACTGCGCTGATATGGCAATTACCCGTGACGATTTCAGTGAAGAATACATTGCATCAGCCCGTTGTCTGGCAATCACCGGAACACATCTTTCTCATCCTAACACTCGCGATGCGGTGCTGACGGCCCTCAACTACGCCCGCCGCAACCGTGTGAAAACAGTCATGGATATTGATTATCGCCCGGTACTTTGGGGATTAACTTCTCTGGGAGATGGTGAAACACGTTATATCGCATCGGAACAGGTAACAGCTCAGTTACAGGAAGTATTATCACTATTTGACCTTATTGTCGGCACAGAAGAAGAGTTCCATATTGCCGGTGGTTCCACAGAGACTATCGAAGCACTACGCAACATTCGTAAACTCACGTCTGCTGCATTGGTTTGCAAACGGGGAGCACTGGGATGCTCTGTTTTTACCGCTGAAATCCCTAATGATTTGAATGATGGCATTACCATACAAGGCGTTCGTGTCGATGTGCTTAACGTACTCGGTGCAGGGGATGCTTTTATGTCCGGCCTGTTACGCGGCTATCTCAATAACGAAGGTTGGGAAAAAGCCTGTACCTACGCTAATGCTTGTGGCGCATTAGTCGTTTCTCGTCATGGGTGCGCACCGGCAATGCCAGATAAAGCAGAGCTTGATAACTACCTATCACGCGCCAATCAAATACTACGCCCTGATTTGGATGAAACACTTAATCACCTTCACCGTATCAGCACCCGTAAAAATCAATGGGACGAACTGTGCGTCATGGCATTTGATCATCGTATTCAATTTATCGAATTAGCCCGACAAGCGAATGCCAGTATCAAGCGTATTTCATCATTAAAACAACTTCTATTGCGCGCCAGCCGAGAAGTTGCCACAGAAGCGGGATTACAAGGAAAAATAGGCCTGTTATGTGACAGCACTTTTGGTCAGGATGTTTTAAACGAAATTACCGGTCAAGGTTGGTGGATAGGCCGCCCAATTGAGCTACCTGGCTCTCGCCCGCTTTGTCTGGAACATGGCAACATCGGTTCCCAACTTATTGACTGGCCGCTTGAACACATCGTCAAATGTCTGGTGTTTTTCCATCCAGAAGACGCTCACCCACTCCGTCTGGAACAAGAGAAAAAAGTTCGGGAAATTTATGCCGCATGTTGTAAATCTGGTCACGAACTTTTACTGGAAGTGATTCTACCTGCGGAAATGAAACACTCAGATGAGTTCTATATTCGCGCACTTAGACGCTTTTATAACCTTGGCGTTAAACCGGATTGGTGGAAACTCCCACCTCTCAGTTCTGAAAGTTGGGACAACATTAACTATCTCATCCAGCAACGAGACTCCTATTGCCGTGGCGTCGTTATTCTTGGCCTCGACGCTTCACAAGAAGAGCTGGAAATAGGTTTCAATGCCGCAGCCGACAAATCTATCGTCAAAGGTTTTGCAGTCGGAAGAACCCTATTTGGTCAACCATCCCTAAAATGGCTAAAAAACGAGATTGATGATAACCGTTTGATCCAGAAAATAAAAACCAACTATCACAACCTGATTAGCCTATGGCGTCAGCGCGGATAGCAACATAATAAAGTTATTTTATTCAACTAGGAGCACCATCATGGCTGTTCAACTTGGTATCAACCCTCTGACCTGGACTAATGATGACTTACCCACTCTCGGCGCGGACACACCACTGGAAACCTGCTTAACAGAAGGCCGCCAAGCAGGTTTTGCCGGTTTTGAATTGGGCAATAAATTCCCTCGTCAGGCCAACGTATTGGGTCCCATTCTTGCCGCCCACGATCTCATGCTGGTATCTGGTTGGTACTCTGGCAAATTACTCACCCGTTCAGTAACAGAAGAGATTAAGGCGGTACAACCTCACCTGACCCTGCTACGCGAACTGGGAGCTAATGTCATGGTCTTTGCGGAAGTGACAAACTGCATTCACGGCGATCAAAATAAACCAGTCCATCTTCGCCCTCAATTTCCAGCTAACCGCTGGCAAGAATATGGTGAAAAATTGACTGAATTTGCCCGTTACACCCAAAAACAAGGTGTTCAGATTGCTTATCACCACCATATGGGAACGGTTATTGAAACTGAGGAAGATATTAATCATCTGATGGAAAATACCGGTGATGAAGTTGGATTATTGCTGGATACCGGTCATTTGACCTTTGCTGGCGCTGATCCACTGACTGTCACAGAACGCTGGGCAAAACGCATTAATCATGTTCACTGTAAAGACATCCGTCCTGATGTACTCAACGATATAAAAAACCGTAAAACCAGTTTCCTTGATGCGGTGCTGAGTGGTGTATTCACGGTGCCGGGAGATGGTTGTGTTGATTATCCGGCAATTTTTCAAGTGTTGAAAAAACAAAATTATGAAGGCTGGCTGGTAGTTGAAGCAGAACAAGATCCTGCTATTGCTCACCCATTCACCTACGCAACGATGGGTTATAACAATTTACGCAAGTTTGCCAGAGATGCCGAATTGTTTTAATTAATCACAACCTGATTCATGCAAAAATAGTACTGAGGGTAGATAATATGTCCAAATTATTATCAAAATATCATGCACCGGATCAAAACAAACGAACTCAACATATCACGCCGGAATCAGCAAACTGGAAGTATGTCCATTTTGATGTTTATGAGTTAGCTTCGGGTGAAAAAACCACCTTACCCGCATCAGAAAATGAAACCTGTCTGGTTTTGGTGGCAGGCAAAGCCACAGTGACTACGCCACATCAACGGTTTGAACATATTGGCGATCGCATGCAGCCATTTGAACGCAAAAAACCTTATGCTGTTTACATCACTGCGGGGGAATCTGTTGAAATTATTGCCGATACCGCACTTGAACTCGCGGTATGCCAAGCGCCGGGTAAAGGAAGCTACCCGACTCGACTGATTACGCCACAGGATATTGATGCAGAACAACGTGGCAATGGCTACAACCGACGCTATGTTCACAACATCCTACCGGATAATAAACCTGCTAATAGCTTGTTGGTGGTTGAAGTCTTTACCGATGAAGGTTGTACCAGTTCCTACCCTAGCCATAAACACGATACCGACAATGTGCCACAGGAAACCTATTTGGAAGAAACCTATTACCATCGCCTGAACCCTTCTCAAGGGTTCTGCATGCAACGCGTCTATACCGATGACCGTTCACTGGATGAATCAATGGCTGTTTACAACAAAGATGTGGTAATGGTGCCCAAAGGCTACCACCCAGTGGCAACCATTGCCGGTTACGACAACTATTATCTCAACGTAATGGCAGGACCAACTCGCAAATGGCTATTTACCTGGGAAAAAGACCATCAATGGGTTAATAGTGAAGAATATGCACAAAAGCATATCAATTGATGCATATCGAACAGAAAATAGGTTGCTTTTTTAGCGCACTCAATCGAGTGCGCTGCTGCCTGTGCGGCAGTGAACGATCTACAAGTCTAAATCCTTTATAATCATATTTTCTAAGCTGCCTGTGCGGCAGTGAACACGAACGTAATGTTGAATTTTTCGTTTCCTGATTTCTAAGCTGCCTGTGCGGCAGTGAACTCTCCAGCGGCGGCGACTATCCAGCTCGCATCTTTCTACGCTGCCTGCGCTGCGCGGCAGTGAACATAGCTCAGTTGGTAGAGCACAACCTTGCCAAACGCTGCCTGCGCTGCGCGGCAGTGAACGCGCTCAGGTTGGAATTGCCATTTTAAAAGATACGCTGCCTGCGCTGCGCGGCAGTGAACTGTTAGATACTACCTTTAATTTACTGATTATTAAAGAACATAATGATAAAAAGCAGAAAAACCCTTTTTATTAGCAGCGGCTAATCCCTTAAATAAATCAATAAGTTATAATTAGCCGCTAAAAAAGGGTCAAAACCAAGGGATGGTAGCTGATGAACTTAATCCATACGAACTAAAAACTCCCAGAGTTGGTTTGTCTTGTATTGGCCCTTGTTTGATAAACAACAGAAAACTTTGTCCTGATGACAAGCTTTTAAGGTACAGAAACGGTAAATGAGTACGTTGTTCCTTGCTTATTGGAATACACTGCCGAGCTTGTTCCTCCGTTAACCATCCTTTTTTAATCGAACGACGGCGAATCCTATCAACATTGCTTTTTACCTGCACTCGGCTAACACGACGATATCGAGCATCCTTAGGTACCAGCTTGATATCAATCACCTCAGTATAATCCCTGAGTCCTTTTAACCAAGATAATGTTTGCAAGTCATTCAGCGCTTCGCTTGAACCGTGAATTCTCAGCGTATCCCCCAGTGTTTTTCTCGCACACGGAAAACTGACCCCAATACGTCCGTTACCTACTTGCCCCAAAGCCCGATGCAGTTTAGCAAATAACGCTTCCATAAGGTCTTGCTGGCTAAATTCAGGATCGGGAAGAACACGGATTTCAAAGTAATAATCCATCTGATCCCCTTATTCACCTTTTTCACCAAAAACACCGCCACGAATTAGCGTCGCCATAACATAGTGTTGTTGCTCTACTTCTGGAGTTTTTCCTTTAACAACCCAGTTATCTAACAAAGTATAAAAATCCATTTTTACTTTAGGCTGACGATAAGCCTTACCACGACTGGTGACAGAACCATAGGGTTCAACCGCTATTGGGCCAAGACCCAATTCCGTAGCATCTGGATACCACGTGTCAATCGTTCGGAGCGCATTACCCACTTTCTGCGAATGCAATGCAGCGATCTCATTGACCTGATACAACACTTTGCTTTTTTTACTGTTACTGTCGAGAACCAACTCTTGAGAAGGGAAAATTTCCTGCCCATGCCCCAAACGAACAAAAGCCTCAACATTGAATAATGTTGATCTATCGCCTGCCAATCCTTCTTCAATTTCGGCAGCAAGTTCAGCTAAATCACCTTCTACCTTACCAAATTCACGTAAGCTGAAATTTTCGCAATCAAACTCCCACCATTTGCCACTCTTACCACTTACGCGAACCTTAACTTCTTCTGCTCCAACTCGGTTACGCCACAAAAACCGTCCATTAGCCAAGTTTTCTGCATAACGTGCTGCAAGCGTTTTGAAACCATGTTCAGCGATATAACCGTTAATCACGTTTGCCAGTTCAGCTTGATAATCCTGATCATTACATACTGATGGTGTTGAAAGATTGCCTAAGACCCGTAATGTAAAACTGACTTTTAGGGTATCAGCATCAAAAGGCAATGCGGCAACATCGACACGTTGCAGGTTTGCATTTTGAATCTCTGCATCCAACTTAGCAGGATCACTCGTTAATGCATTTTTCAAGCGGTTAGAGATAGTCCCTCTAACCGCTTTTTCCTGAATAGTAATAGGCTTCCATTCACCGTCGATTTGTTTCCAGTTTCCAGCAAACATTAAAGCATCAGAGTTAGAAAGTTTACGTTCAAATGCCAATACAGAAGCTGTTTTAACGATCGATTTAGACATGAGAATATCCTCTTTTAAATTAATCAGTCGATTATTCTTACTTTCTTATTAGATTTAGATTGACGGGCAATAGACTGCTGATTACAGCATCGGTAAATACCCTCTTGGTAATGATGACACCAGAGTAGCTGGCGAATATCATAAATACGGTGCAGACTCCGCCACTCTCCTACCCCATAAATTGCTTCTACAAAACTAAATGGGGTATTGGGATCACGAGTTTTCTCCACTTTCCCGGCGGGATATAACGGCGATATAGCCTGATAACCTGTCATCAGAGGAACTAAATATCCAGAAGCAGGTTTGGGGATATATTCCCAATATGCAGGATCACCAATTTCAGGTTGCTTATCATCCTGAACAGGAATAGCCTGCATTTTAATGACAGAGAAATCAAGCCAAGCATCAATCAGTTCTGCCTGCGGATTATCTTGTTTTAGTTCCTTATAGTGGCTAGTTAACAATTCAGAACGATCCAGCAAAGCAAACCCCGGTAGCAGACCGCGCATTAACTTACGAAGCTCATGTTCTTGCTCAGGAAACGCTCTAACACTCACTCTAGAAATTTCCGTAATAATGCCACCTGCCAACCGATATATTGGACATATTTCAAGCAAATGTTGTTCCAATTCATGAGCACCTTTGCCACCATTAGCAATTTCACCAGAACATTCTATTAATAAGGAAACCGTCATATGCATTCGACCCTCTTCATTAAATGCAGCGGTTTTTGCTTCTTTGGTAAGTGGGTTGCGAGTTAATGCAAAAGCGGCCTCTCTAATTGGCTCAGATTGATAAACATGTAACTGGTGGTTATGACAAATAACGCCACAATTCTCCAATCTTAGACCATGACTTTGTTGTAATTTGCGTGAAAGCGCATGAGTAAACCCAAGAAAATGGGTTATTGCTGGAAAACCATAAGTTAGTCCCGCAATAGCATTAGCATTTTCCACCCGTAGGTGGTGTAAAATAATCAGATGACTCATAGCGGCACCTTTGGTAATTCATTTTCGAATTCACGTAGTCGCTTTCTGAACACAAAAGCCCACTCACGACGCTCAGGGTAAGCAACTTCTAATTCTTTATGCTTTAAACCTGCATTCAGCCAGTAACCAAAATCTTTAGCAACCTCCTTTTTCCAGTCCCCTCCCTCACGCTCATATTGGAATATTTCATCAAACTCACAACGGTAAGGATCCAGCCAAAGTTGCTGAGAGCGTTTTAATTCGCAGTCATCACTAGCGCTCCAGCCTTTAAATGCAACAAGACTTTGAACACTAATAACATAATCAAATAGAATATCTATAATTTCATCAACAAACTCCTGCCGCCGTCGTCGAATTTCTGCATTATTTTTACAATACCGTACATCCCTTAAATAACCTTTCATCTCCCAGACAGTATTACGTGCCAATGAATCGAATTCACCACGTAAGCGAAAAATAGATTTATGTTTTATTGGAGGTTTAGAAATCGTTTTCCAGTTAGGAATAGAGCAAGGTAAAAGCCAGACTCGCCCACCTCTCACGCTATTAAGATAAGAGATATTTTGTGGCTTAGTACCACCAAAATTCTGTACCGCAGTATTAGGATAAATCACTCTAGTTCCTGGGTGCCAACTTTCTTCTTTTCTGGCTTTATTAATTTCCTTGGATAATTCACCAAAGCGGGTCTCAATAATACGCTGATGCATAGCATCTGCCAAAGACGAAGAAAATAGTGGACTTAATAAATGATATTCGTCACATTCACTATTTACCGGGAAATAAAGCTGTTTTGCTAGTTTATGCGATGAGAGAGTTTCATCTGACAGAGCCTGCCTAAATCCACTCACCCAACGTTCAAGTTGCTGCTCATTTTCAGCCAGTTCAGCTAATGCCGAATAATCCCCCCGATTTAGACATGCTACCAATGAATCTTCTTGATATTCAGTTTGCAACAATTTTGCGACGTCCAAGGCAGCCGCATTTCCTACCGAGTCAACTACCGGTTTATACAATGTTGCAGTAGAAAGGTATTCAGCATTTCCAGTTATATTTAATGTTGTTGCAAAAACACTACTGCCTCTTGCATCACTATGAGTAAATTTCAGAGCATGTGTCACTAAACTAATTTGCTTTGCCCGGTTTGCTGCATCATCCAACCAATTTTTGACTTCATAGCGTTTTTTCAACTCCTTACGTTGCTCAGCAATATCCTGCTGAACAAGAGTTATATCTTCAGAAGAGGATAACTTTGCCAGTTTCTTTTCCGCCTCTTTATCAAAAACCTCCAGTTTTGACTGCTTACGACTTTCAATATAATCGATAATAAATCGACTCAATCTATTTTCATTCATAACCTCTTATTCACCTCATAAACATGGATTATCAGATTTGCCAAATAATTATCAATCAAACTAAAACTCTGATCAAATAGCGCAGCCCTTTTTTTAGATAGGGAATAAGCGACTATCGGAGTGTGCAAACTCAACATTAAACACTCCAAGTTTATTGACGTTAAGTGGATACCCCGACGTTACTGCATAGCGGCGAGCGTATCTAGAAGGCGGGGAAAATGTCCACTTCCAACTAATACAAACGTTACGCAATACACATCAAGCACACTCTCATTCCCTCGGGGTTTTACTGACTACCAATTATGATACTTATAGTAGTCCCTTTTTGACTTTCAACAATATCAGGTTTTTTGAAATCAAAGTCACCAATATTAGGTAAATAAACAGCTATTAAGATCAAAGCACCATTCAGTATATTTTTTACTCTACCCTTGTTTTTGCTACCTTTTTTCTTCATAACAGTTACTCTTAGAAGTTAGTATGTGCAAATACTAACTCTAAACTGTCGAACCCGCAACAAAAAACCCCTATTTAGTTTATATTATTCAGTTAATGCCTCATGTAGGATTACCTTATAATTTTATATAGAATTTGATCTTTTAAACATTTACCATACCGACACTACTGGACAAGTAGCTTAGAAATATTTAGTTTAACCCTAAACATAACTACCGCACAGGTAGTGGCGCGCTCAACCGGGCGCGCCAAGCACCTCTAAAAACGGGCGGTAACGCCATGCTTCTGCGTCATCTTTTTTCCTAAGACGAATCTCACCAAAACGTTGGCTTACGCTTTTTCATTACATATCATTGGTATCAGCCAAATTCTGGTAAACCATCTCAGTATCAAATTCAATCCAAACACTTAGTGTCTCGCTAAATTTAGCTCAAAAACATGATGGTTCATCACCACCGACCAATAAATAACCTAGCCCTGCATTCATCCCCTAACCAATGTATTTTAATTGATTCTGTTCATTCCCTTTACCAAGATTTTCCCTCTGTATATTCCACAACAAAATACCTAAAAATCACCCTATTTTCACTCTAATGTATCGCTGTAGTAATGAGAAATAGGGTATCAATCAAGTCATGGTATTAAACTTGTTTCTTCTGCCAACTCAAGATGAATATACCCATGAAACATCTCATCATCAATGACATATTCATTAGATAGTTTACCTCTTTAAACGTTCAATTTATTTTAAAAAAAATCTCCCTCCTTTAAGTACTTTTGAAGGGTAATCAGCGATTTTATATAGAATTTTCATAGCACTGCTCATTCTAAAACAGCTCAATACAAAATATAGGTGTTATCCATAGGCATTAAACTCAGACGAGCATAAAATTCTTCGACTTCTATACGTGATAACGGCAAATACATTTAGTGTTTTCCATCTCTAGTCTCAATTCAAAACAATCAGCCACATTAAATCACTTCTCGCTCGGCTAGATGGTTCAACGGTACCATACGTTTGTGCAACACGCCGAACACAACTAATTGCTGCTCATGTACTACGTAATAAATAACATGGCTGACATAGGGAAAACTAAAAATATCCAGTCCGATATCAGTCCTAGACTTGCCCAAAAAAGGAGTATCAGCGAGAAGACGAATGATTCTCCGTAGTTCCAACAGATATTTTTGTGATTGAGCCGCCCCCCATTGTTTCATGGTAAATCGGCGGATTTTGATCAAATCTCTTTGGGCATCCGGTGTTAAACGATAGAGAATCGGCATTAGTCGTACTTACCTGTCTCTAGTTCATCAAAAAACGATTCACCATCAACTAGATTACCTTCTTCAATATCAACTTTGGCTTGAGTTGCTCTGGATTTCAAAAACTGAATCTTAAGTGCTTCGATGTTTTCATATTCATCCATTGATGGAATAACAATAATGTCTCTAAACACCCCTAAAAACGGGTGGTAACACCATGCTTCTCCGTCATCTTTCTTCCTAAGACAAATCTCACCAAAATGCTGGCTTACGTCTTTTAACTCCATTTCATGAATATCAGCCAAATTCTGATAAATCGTCTCAGTATCAAGTCCAATCCAAGCACTCACACCAAGTGCGAACTCTAATTCTGGCACATAGTCAAACGCTCCGCTTTCTTTTATCCCTGCCTGGCCGCTGTCCAGAGCCATAAACTTCGCTTCTTCACCCTCTTCTTCAAGCCACAAATAATGTAGTTCGTCAGGTTCTGATTGACGAAACGGTTTATGACGTTGGAGTTCCGCACACCATGAGGCTTGTTTACGCCACCAAAGTGCTGAGCAATAACCATGTTCATTATCAGAATCACCTTGAAGTTCATCCCACAAACGTTGATGCTCAAGATCAACTAAGTTCTGAAAAGGTGAACGTTCCCCTGCGTCATCTCGTTCCCTAATCCTAGGTAATGCACTAATTAGTTCATATTGATCAGGATCCAGTAATTCATGTAAATCATGACTGGCAAGGAGGTAATCTTTCGACTCAAATCCTGGCCGACAATAAACTGGATGTTCTAAATCAGTCGCTTTAAGTGCTTTATAATTTTTCATCAGAATATGCAGATTAGGTATCTTTGGCTCTTTTTGCCGATGGCGTTGGATACGCCCAGCAAGTTGTATCAATGAACGCATTGAACTGGGTTCAGCAATGGACCAGTCGTAATCATGATCCCGACCAACTTCAGCTACAGATGTAGCAAGTGAGACAAAAATATGATGCTTCTCTGGCATCTCCTCTAATGCTTTGCGAATTTCCGCCACCTGCCACAACTCTTCTTCATCGTATCGTGTTAATGTGGAATCCAACCGATGTTCAAGATGAGAACGTATCGCCAAAGGATGCTGGCTGTGATAGACACAATAATGGATGCGTACATTTTTAGGAGATGGTATCCGTAATAACCGCTGTGCAACAGCAACCAGTGGATCAATATTTGCCATACGGATTAAACCAATAGAGACGGTTTTACCCGACGAATGAGTTTGATGATGCTCCTCACGCAATTTCAATATAGAGTGATGCATCACTTCAGCGATAGTATTAATAACATTATCAACTTTACGACTTTCAGAAAAAATCGGTACAAGTTCAGCTTTACGCAATGGCACCATTTTTTTAAGCCTGCCAATACGCTTATTAACGAAAATATTATGCTGTTCCTGAAACTGATATGCATCGACCACATCCTGTTGAGTTGTTTCATATTCATCAAACCAAGCACAACAGATATTCACCGGGGCACCTGGTTGACTACATGCCAACTGGTAATCTTGACGTCCAGCCCGATAAGCATTGAACAATGCCTGAATCAATGCAGGAGGTAATGTGGCCGATGAAAGCAATACCCGTGAACCTAATAATCCTGCCCAGTTCACTAACCTACATAAAGCAGGCAAGTCGTTAATATCAAAATCATCCGGCTCATCCAACACCAAATCAGAAGTAAGCAATCTCAACATAGGTGCAATTTGCTTCCCACCACGAATACCCTCAGTAGCGGGAATTAAATGGTCGATGGTTGCCACCAACACAGGGGCGCTAAGCAGCTTATTAAGTTTATTATCTTTACGTAACCAATGACTCAGACGCCCATCATCTAAGCTACCGTCATAACTAACATACTGGTGTTCAGCAAATAACTCTTCCGCGGATATACTACCCACATCAGGCTCAAGCGCCCTTTGGCGGAGTTGATGTAATTCTTTCACTGCCTGAGAACCAATAAGCACCGCCAGATCGTCCTCTTCCAAATGCAATCTTTTACGTAATGCATCACCGGTTTGTAACGTTAACGTTCTTAACCCCAAAGCGATAGAGAAACGGCATCCTTGTTTTTCATCAGCTAATCCATACATGATGCGTGCATTAGCAAAAGTTTTACCACAACCAGTAGAAGCCATATTAATGCCAAAAAAACCTTGTTCTACTGAACGCTCACGCAAAGCACACGCCGCATCAAATGCCTGATCTTGCCAGCGATATTTTTCATCTTTACTACGTTGTTTAAATCCTTTGTGACGAGTAATTGCAGGTAGCGTTTTGCGGATATGTGGCAAGCTTCTCCCTAATAATAAAGCATTCTGCCCAACACCAATATTATGTTCATCTAATCGCTGCTTGCACTTACCGGTGGTTCTATCAGTATTGGCAAACACATCATAGTTAACATCCTGCCAACCCAAAGTTGCAGGCAACGATGAATAATGATGATCGGCCAGCATTAAAACCAGTCGAGACATATGGCTGGTGAAACGCTGGTTCAGATTGCCATATTGCGATAATGACGTTGATTGCAGCGCTCTTCGCGCAAATTTTTGGGCTTTCTGACGCCAAGTCTGACTGCGGATAGGTGTACCATTTGGGAATGTCCAGACATCACGTTTATCCTGATTACTCCAGTCCTTATTATCCATGTTGACTGAGTTCCATGACGGTTCCAAGTGGTTAATCAGCCAACTATCAATATCTTTTAATTGTGGTCTACGTACATACCGATCGTCATAACTAGGATAAACAGGAAGACGATGATGAGAGAGGATTAGCCAAGCGACAGTTGTTGCCAATGGAGGTAAGTTAGCAAAAGGCTTTACATAGGGATTAATACCATCTTTAACCAAGCGGGAAAGTACTTTATCTTCATCACCAGGCTCAATTTGACTCAACGAAGTCAGCCATTCCTTATCATTCTGCTCATCAACAAATGCCCGAAACAGCCGCAAAGATACCCATTCATGTCGGTACGGTTGGAACCGCCCATCTCCTCGTAAGCCTTGCTGGAACAACGCATTAGCTTTACCAAAATCATGAAATAGTCCGGCAATTGCTGCCAATAAGCTGATAGCTTCAACACTGTGCCAATGATTCTCATCCTGGATTTTTAGTACATCACGCTTCGTATTCATAGGTACAACTCCCCGCGGGTTAAAGCGCCGCAAATTCCCGACAATCCATAACAACTCAGTTTAACCACCACTTTTTATCCAATAGAAAGCAACCGCCGTATTACAGCGCACTGTTTTACACAACAATTCACGTAAGGTGTTTAAACCTTCTGGTGTCATAGCCGTTTGCCAAGTTCTATCACCTTTACGTTCAGCAAATTGATCCAAAATTCGGCGGGTTTCTGTTAGCGCGCGTTTGTTGCATTGAGAGACTAAAAGAATATTCATCGTGCCACCTGACTCAGTTGTTGAGCAGTTGTTTGCAAGGCATCAATTTCTCCAGCCATTGCCGCAATAAATGCTTGTTTTCTAAGCTGCCTGTACGGCAGTACACATGAACAGGAATTTCGCCAACGCTGCATTAGTTTACTAAGCTGCCTGTACGGCAGTGCACTGTTACATATTAACTTTAACCTACTGATTTTTAAATAGCATAACTATTAAGAAGTAAAAAACCCTTTTTATAAGCGATAATTAATTTATCCATAAAATCAATTAATTACAACTCACTTTAAAAAAAGGGTAAAATAAGGTAGCAACAAAAATACCATCACATACTTAAATCTTCTGCCCTAAAATCTATGCAGCAAGTGAGAATTGTTGTCTGTAAAATGTTCAATGATAATGAAACCACCCCACTGAACTCGGTCATCAGCAAAAATCAGTACCTCTTAATCTCGCAGCCTTTTTCAAAGTTGACATCATTCAACACGCCTACAATTGCACTAATTCCACCAGGCGCTTAAATATTGAAAAGTTCAGTGTTACCCAATTTACCAAGTCTCCAATTCATATTTTCAGCAACATAATTAGCTTAATTAAAGATATAATCTAGATCACTGTTATTACGAGATAGAATATAAACACTACAGGTAAAAAATGATTATTTACCGCCACCATTTCAATCAAATTCCTCTACTCATGAGTTATTTTATTTCCATTCATTTATCTTATTAACTAATAAGGTTATAATGACTCATCTCTAGAATACACCACCGTTATATCAATCACTCATATATATCCGTCATCTTTCAAGTTGCCTCTTTGTTGGCTGCACTCGGTCACCCCAGTCACATAGTTATCTATGCTCCCGGGGATTCACTCCCTTGCCGTCGCGATGCATCTTGAAATCCATAGGGTATAAACCATTTCAGTAGCCATTCCCATCATTAAATAAAGATATTAGGTTATTTTCTCATATATCTAATATTCCATTCCATCTGAACAATGGTAGATTATCTTTATAATTAAGGAAATGCCCTAAAAATATCAGAGCATTTTTTAAGTTAAACGCATTGCTTACTATTAGCGCCGTAGTATGGTGTAAGAAAATATCATGTTACGAAGATAATCGTTGTCAACTTTATTATCAATGATTTCACCGGTCTCAAGAATCAATCGATGAGTTGGTTCTTTTGAGCAAAGAATCATGAGCCGCATTTTATCTTTTATAAGCCAGCTATCATTGCTCGCAGGACTAAGCCAGTAAGATTTAAGTAAGATATTCCCCTGACTATCACAAGGTATTTCATTAAATTTCACCGTCCAGTTAGCATCAATTTCCGTTTTTTTATTGATAGGCCCGTTCTCACCTTGAATATCAACAGAACCATAAAATAGGAATTCACCATCAATAAGGTGAACTTTACCGTCACGCCCCGAATATCCTAACCCAATATTTTTAGGGATATTTACCAATGTTTGATATTGAACACCTTTAACTGAATACATCATGTTTCAATCCCCTTTGGTATAGTTACTGTATGAAAATAGAATTCAACTACTCCTGATTTAACTAACAAATGCAATATTATGACTCTATGAATAAATAATTTCACATTCCTTTAAATCATTCATTAACTTTTCCATTCCATACTTTTTATAGCCAATTATTTAACCCGATTATAAATAAATTTACCCATCAAAAAGAAACTTTATTAAATCCTAATATTTTAAAAAGACAACTTTAAATCACTCATACTATTGCAAATAAAAACCATTTAAACAAATTGATTTTTTATATAAACCAAATTAATTCTTTGCCTTAAAAAACCTATAAACCATTATTTTTAATTCTAAAAAATCACATGCATTTCAATTAAAATCAATTATAAAAAATCATTTGGAATTTATCTAATATAAAGATTAATAAAATAAACTGTTATCAAGCATCAATTTGTAGTCATTATCATCAGAAAATCAAGACAAATTCACATCCATGTGATTTTATATTGTTTCATTGAGCCATTTAAAATATCAGAGTTTATTAAAAAACAATTTATTTCCAAGGGATTTTTATTAACTATTTTGAGATTTCGATGCATATAACCAATAAGTATATTTCTCATGAAATTCTTTCCTGAGTTGTTTAGGTAGTCTCTTAGCCAACTTTTCTATTTCTATGCGGTAATAGCTTTCAATCTCATTAACCATTTTTTCTGGATTGGATTTAATTAATCGTTCCGTTAATTCTTTAATCTGATCTTCAACCAGCTCGTTACCGTCTCTCCCCCACCGATAAAATGAAAAAGGAGCAAGTTCTGATGGAGTGAAACTTTTAAGTTTTTCTAGCTCCATTTTCTCTTTTTTTAGTTCCATTTGTTCTTTAATCTCAGACCCGCAATGCTTATACCGAATGAACTTCAAGATGCTTGAGCCGCCAGACATAAAAACATTTAAATTCAACAACATAATCGTTTTTCAAACATGCAATTTGAAGTA